>DATBUF010000268.1:0-2560 GCA_036516435.1 Pontibacter sp. | reverse complement strand
ATAGCTGTTCGATTTATAACCGTTTACTACACTGCTGATCATTTTGGTTTTACCCTCTTTTTGTTTCTCGCTTAGCATGCTCACGTAGTAAGCATCAAATTTCATCGGGAGCACTTCTTCCAGTACCATCTTATGTTTCTTAAGGAAACGCTTCATCGTTGCCTGTGTGAAATGATATAAATGCCGTGGTACATCATACGCTGCCCAGTTCGCTTTGTATTGCTTCGCATCATGCGAGTCTGCGTTCGGAACAGCGATGATCAACGTGCCCGTTTCAGAAAGGTGCGAGATCAGGTGGTTGATTGTTTCGTTCAGCGTGTGGATGTGTTCCAGCACATGCCAAAGTGTAATGACCTCGTACTTCTCGTCCGGCAGATCTGAAATATTTGTGGCGATGGGCGTACCTATAGTTTCTGCTGCCAGCTCGCGCGCTCTGTCGCTTGGTTCTACTCCCCTAACCTGCCAGCCATCTTTTTTACAAGCTGTCAGGAATACGCCGGTACCGCAACCATAGTCCAGTATTGTTCCCTTACCCGGCGAGTACCGATTTATAAGCTCCACCTTTTGCTTGGTAGTAATCGAGCGTACCACATGGTACGCTCTGTTTATGATGCCCGCTTTAGTATTGGTATGCGATATGTAATCTTCAGACTCGTAATAGCTGCCTATGCTTTCTTCATCCGGGCGTGGATTGGTGAATTTGAAAGTACAGTTTTCGCATTCTACAATTACGAAGCTCTCTTTAGAAACCGAGTTGTCTGTTACTACTAAAAAGTTTTTGAATTCTTCTTTGCCACAGATCGGGCAGTTATTCAGTCTTTCGTAGCTCATTTATTTTCCAAGGTATACCATCAGTACCGAAATATCAGCCGGAGATACGCCACTGATTCTGGATGCCTGGCCTATAGTTTCTGGCTGCACTTTCAGTAGTTTCTCTCTCGCCTCCGCTGACAAAGCCGGTATGTTGCGGTAGTTGATTTTGTCTTTTATGATATAGTTTTCGAGTTCGCCCATTTTAGCTGCCATCGTATTCTCTTTCTCGATGTAGCTCTCATACTTCACAGCAATTTCGGCCTGCTCTACACTATCCAGCTTAAACTTACTTAAATATTCTTTAACCGCAGGCACTGCTGCTGCGATATGTTGAATCTCAATGTTTGGTCGTTTGATCAGCTGGCCGGCACGCTGCTTTTCAACTATAGGGGCAGAGCCCATTGCTTCCAGCATACTGTTGATATCACCAGGTTCAATCGGCTTATTATTTAAGTAGGCGATGATTTCTGCTGTTTCTTCTATCTTCTTTTCCACAGCTTTCATGCGGCCTTCATCTGCCAGTCCTAACTCGTAGCCAAGCTTTGTCAAGCGGATATCGGCGTTGTCCTGACGTAGTAGGATACGGTGCTCAGCTCTGGAGGTAAACATGCGGTAAGGTTCTTCTGTCCCTTTATTTACCAGGTCATCGATCAGCACTCCTATGTACGCTTCCGACCTTTTCAGTATGAACGGTGCTTTTTCATTTATCTTGTTGTGCGCGTTTATACCGGCCATCAATCCCTGGCAAGCTGCTTCTTCGTAACCGGTTGTTCCGTTTATCTGGCCGGCAAAGTAGAGGTTCTCTACCAGCTTGGTTTCCAGTGTCAGGTTCAGTTGTGTTGGCGGGAAGAAGTCGTACTCGATTGCATAACCCGGGCGGAACATTTTTGCATTTTCAAAGCCCACGATCTTGCGCAATGCTTTTAATTGCACGTCTTCTGGCAGCGAGCTCGAGAAACCGTTCACGTAAACTTCTACGGTACTCCACCCTTCCGGCTCCACAAAAATTTGGTGACGGTCACGGTCAGCAAAGCGGTTGATCTTGTCTTCGATACTCGGGCAGTAGCGTGGGCCTAAACCCTGAATACGGCCCTGGAACATTGGCGACTTTTCGAAGCCGGTTTTCAGGATCTCGTGTACGTCGGAGTTGGTGTACGTAATATAACAGCTGCGTTGTTTGGCAATTGGTGTCGTTTCGGTGTAAGAAAACTTGGATGGGTTTTCATCTCCGAACTGCTCCTCCATGCGGCTATAGTCCAGCGAACGGCCATCTACACGCGGTGGTGTTCCGGTCTTCATGCGGCCGGCTTCAAATCCTAAGCTTACCAACTGTTCTGTTAAACCTTTTGCTGATTTCTCAGCTGAGCGGCCGCCACCCAGTTGCTTCTCACCGATGTGGATAATACCATTCAGAAATGTGCCATTCGTTAAGATAACCGCCTTTCCACGTATAGTTATCCCCAGGCTGGTACGCACCCCAACGGCTCTCCCCTGCTCTACTTCTATAGCTGTAACCATCTCCTGCCAGAAGTCTACGTTCTCCGTTTGTTCCAGTGTCAGGCGCCAGGCTTCTGCAAAACGCATGCGGTCGCTTTGTGCACGCGGGCTCCACATAGCAGGGCCTTTCGATTTGTTCAGCATGCGGAACTGGATCATGGTCTCATCGGTAATGATACCGCTCATACCTCCCAGCGCATCTACTTCACGAACAATCTGCCCTTTGGCTACACCACCCATTGCCGGGTTA
>DATBUF010000267.1:0-5711 GCA_036516435.1 Pontibacter sp. | reverse complement strand
GGCAGGTTAAACCAGGTTACCAATATAGTCATTTGCGCCGTAGCTGTAAACATTTAACCTTTGCCATAGTTATCAACTGGTTAAAACTATAGTTCAGATGGAGAAGAGCAAGATCTATTATGTGTATGATGCGCTTTGTGGCTGGTGCTACGGCATGAGCCCTGTAATGCAGCAACTGTACGCCAACTATAAAGATACCCTGGATTTTGAGGTGCTGAGTGGCGGCATGATCAGGGGAGCCAATGTGCGGCCTATCAGTGGCATGGCAGACTACATACGGCAGGTTGCCCCGCGCCTGGAGGAAACAACCGGTGTGCAACTGACCAAAACCTACCACGAGCAGATACTGGACAAAGGTACTTACCTGAGCAATTCTGAGCCGCCTGCCATTGCGCTCAGCATCCTGAAGGAGCAGGCCCCGGAGCAGCAGGTGCCTTTAGCAGGCGCTATACAGAAAACTCACTTTGTAGAGGGCAAGGACCTGAACGAAGTGGAAACTTATTTACCAGTAGCTACTGCATTCGGGATGGCAGCGGAGGATTTCAGGGCGAAGTTTGAGGATGTTGCTTACAAGGCGAAAGCGGAGCAGGAATTTAAGCATGTACAGGCCTGGGGAATACAAGGCTTCCCGGCGGTAGTGCTGGAGAAAGAGGGCAAGCTATACCTGCTGGCAAATGGCTACCAGCCTTACGAGCAACTCTCGGCAACTATAGAACAGGTTCTGGAGCAAAATAAAAGTTAGTTAAGTTAAGCTGGAACAGAGGTCAGCCAGTCGTAGGCCGAGGTAAGATCATCAAAAGAGCGTATGGTTACATAACTGGAGAGCTGGGCGTATAGCTTTTGTTGCTGCCGCTCGGTTCTGCTGTCGAATGCGTTTATAACTGCCAGCCGCTTGAGCGGAAGCTTGGCATAGGCACTTACATAAATGGTACAGGTCCAGTTCAGGTCTTCTTCTGATACAGGTTGCAGTAATCTGCGGTCAAGTACGGCATTTTGTACGTGCAACTCCCGCGCCAGCCGGATAATGCGGATAAGTGCCTGCCGGTACTGTAAGCTGCTGCAACCGGCATACCATTGTGCAATGAGCACATCGCTGATATTGTGGTATTCTACCTGCAGGTAATCTGTTTTATAGTACACCATACCACCATCTTTTAGAGAAGTATAATATTACATATAAATAGTTGATTCTAAAAGCTTCACACTCTTTTTTTACTAAATAATCCGGTAATATTTTTCAGCTTGTTTTTAGCCTGTAAAGATGCCAGGTATGCACCGCTACAGCGCTCCGGTAAGTGGGTGCCAGAGCAGGCAAATACACTGCACAGGCAACTATAGCGGGGGCTGATTTTCTGGCTTGTTCGTGCCTTTTTTATCAGTGGCAGGCTTGTTCACGATCTTCTCGTCAGGGCTTGCTTTTTCATCACTTTTGTGGCCGCTGCTTTTTTCTGTAGTAGGCTGCTTTATCTCCAGCTCATCTTTTTTCACGCCTTCCAGTGGCTCCGGGTTCTCGTCGGGCAGGCGCTTGCTTTCGTCTGAGTTGGTGATGATGTCGTCTTCTCCGGGTGTTTTCATGGTTAGGATTGTTATGCTCCCTTACTTACGCATGAGCAGCAATAAGTTTACAACTATAGGTTGCCCCACGTAAACTATGGTACTGCATCTACCAAAGTGAATACATCACTATTCCATAAAAATGGTACTAAATCGTAATCCGGTGTGTTTTCCTTTTGCGTGCCCAACATTTTGCCGTAACTTTGGGCAATTTATACCTGCCACACTTTTACTATGCCAAAAGACAACAGTATCAAATCAGTTCTCATTATTGGCTCCGGTCCCATCGTTATCGGGCAAGCGTGCGAATTTGACTACTCCGGCTCCCAGGCCGCCCGCTCTTTAAGAGAAGAAGGGATAGAAGTTACACTCATTAACTCCAACCCGGCCACGATCATGACCGACCCGGTTACGGCCGACAACGTTTACCTCAGGCCACTGGAGAAGAAGTACATCGTAGAGATACTGGAAAAGCATAAGATTGATGCCGTACTCCCAACTATGGGCGGGCAAACTGCCCTGAACCTGGCCATTGAGTGCGACAAAGCCGGTATCTGGAAAAAATACGGGGTGCGTATCATCGGGGTGGATATCAAAGCCATCGAAACGACGGAAGACCGCGAGCAGTTCCGCCTGAAAATGCTGGAGCTGGGCGTAAATGTCTGCAAAGGCGAAACTGCTACATCGTTCCTGCAGGGCAAGGAGATTGCTCAGGAGATTGGTTTCCCTCTGGTAATTCGTCCGTCGTTTACGCTGGGCGGTACAGGCGGCGGCTTTGTAAATACCCCGGAAGAGTTTGATGCTGCCCTTACGCGCGGCCTGCATGCTTCGCCAACGCACGAGGTGCTGGTAGAGCAAAGCATCCTGGGCTGGAAAGAGTACGAGCTGGAGCTGCTGCGCGACAACATCGGCAACATCATCATCATCTGCTCTATCGAGAACTTCGACCCGATGGGCATTCATACCGGCGACTCGATTACCGTAGCGCCGGCCATGACGCTGCCGGACACTGTGTACCAGCAGATGCGCGACCTGGCCATTAAAATGATGAACGGCATCGGGCAGTTTGCCGGCGGCTGTAACGTACAGTTCTCGGTTAACCCGGATGATGACACCATTATTGCCATCGAAATCAACCCGCGCGTGTCGCGCTCCTCGGCGCTCGCTTCTAAAGCTACCGGTTACCCGATTGCCAAAATTGCGGCCAAACTGGCCATTGGCTACAACCTGGATGAGCTGAAAAACGCCATCACCAAAACTACATCAGCTTACTTTGAGCCTGCCCTGGACTATGTGATTGTGAAGATCCCGCGCTGGAACTTCGACAAATTCCCGGGTGCTGACCGCAAGCTTGGCCTGCAGATGAAGTCGGTGGGTGAAGTGATGGGTATTGGCCGTACGTTCCAGGAGGCGTTGCAGAAGGCCTGTCAGAGCTTAGAAATTAAACGAAACGGAATTGGTGCGGACGGTAAAGAAAAAACAGACTATAACGAGCTGATCGATAGCCTGAAAAATCCAAGCTGGAACCGCCTGTTCAGTATAAAAGATGCCATGCGCATCGGTATTCCTACTACTACCATCCAGAAGCTGACGAAGATCGACTCCTGGTTCCTGGCGCAGATAGAGGAGCTGGATGCAATGGAGAAAGAAATAGAGAAGTACACGTTAGCCACACTGCCAGCCGATTTGCTGCGCGATGCGAAAGTAAAAGGCTATGCCGACCGCCAGATTGCCCACCTGCTGCGTTGTAAAGAGAGCGAAGTGTTTAACCTACGCATGGACCTGGGCATTAAGCGTGTGTACAAGATGGTGGACACCTGCGCTGCCGAGTTTGAAGCAAAAACTCCATATTTCTACAGCACTTTTGATGGTGAGAACGAAAGCCTGGTAACAGAGAAAAAGAAAGTAGTAGTACTGGGCTCCGGACCAAACCGAATCGGGCAGGGCATCGAGTTCGACTATAGTTGCGTGCATGGGGTTTTGGCTGCTAAGGAATGTGGTTATGAAACCGTCATGATCAACTGCAACCCTGAAACGGTAAGTACTGACTTCGATATTTCGGACAAATTATACTTTGAGCCTGTTTTCTGGGAGCACATCTATGAGATCATCCTGCACGAGAAACCGGAGGGTGTAATTGTACAGCTGGGTGGCCAGACGGCCCTGAAGCTTGCTGAGAAACTGGACCGCTACGGCATAAAGGTGCTGGGTACCAGCTACAAAGCGCTGGACCTGGCTGAAGACCGTGGTTCGTTCTCGTCTCTGCTCCGCGACCTCGAAATTCCGTTCCCGCCATTTGCCGTAATTGAGTCGGCTGAGGAAGCGCTGGAAATGTGCAAGGAATTAAGGTTCCCGCTGCTGGTGCGCCCAAGCTACGTATTAGGTGGCCAGAACATGAAGATCGTGATCAACGAGAAGGAACTGGAAGCCCACGTTATTGACCTGCTGAAAGACCATCCGGGTAACAAGGTGTTGTTAGACCACTTCCTGGACAATGCCATAGAAGCCGAATCTGACGCGATCTGTGATGGGGAAGATGTGTACATCTGCGGTATTATGGAGCACATTGAGCCTGCCGGTATCCACTCCGGTGACTCTTATGCCGTACTGCCTCCGTTTGACCTGAGCGAGAACGTAATGCAGCAGATCGAAAGCCATACCAAAAAGATTGCTGTAGCTATGGGAACGGTAGGCGTTATCAACATCCAGTTTGCCATTAAAAACGAGGTGGTATATGTGATCGAGGCGAACCCACGAGCATCCCGTACGTTCCCGTTCATTGCCAAAGCGTACCGCGAGCCGTACATCAACTATGCTACCAAGATCATGCTGGGCCACGCCAAGGTGAAGGACTTTAAATTTAACCCGCACCGTCAGGGCTACGCGATTAAGGTTCCGGTATTCTCTTACAACAAATTCCCGGAAGTAAACAAGGAGCTTGGGCCAGAGATGAAATCCACTGGTGAGGCAATTTACTTTATAGATGACCTGCAGGATGATTACTTCACCAAAGTATATTCTGAGCGTAATCTGTACCTGAGTAAGTAAGCTGGTACTATAAGTTTATTTAAAAGCCCTTTGCTGTATCTATAGCAAAGGGCTTTTTATTTGTGATTTGCTGTTCGGTTGAATAAGTTATAGTTATTGATTATAGTTCAATGGTTGGCTATAGTTCGTTAGCTTGAACCAAGCCTGCTGTTTCATAGCCTCTTGTATTCCTGGGAGCTCTACATGCCTATAGTTATCATAGCTAGCTTGGCTCCCTCCTGGGCCGGGAGGCCCCGTCCTCGGGCATCGCGCTGCGCGAATCTCTTTTGCTCGTGCCTCGCAATGCCTGACGGCACCAGATATTCACAAGGCGCTCAACCCAAAGACTGATAGCTTTCCCATAGCTATAGTTCAACCATAGTTTGTTCTGCTAAGCTTCGACTTTTCTCGTGGTAGTAGATCCGTAGGGACAGGTCGCGACCTGTCCGCTCTTGGGCTGTAACTATAGTACGATAGCTGCAACTACAACTAAGGCTGAAGTTTATTGCTGGCGCGGGTTTCCAACCCGTGTCTAACTATGATGTTGAGTTTGTAACTCAACTGGCCCAAAGGGCCAAACTATAGCTGGCTAAAATAAAAGGCAGCAACTATAAAACTATAGCTGCAACTATAGCAAAGGCAGCAATGTCCCTCCCGGGAGGGGTAGGGGTGAGTTGTAGCTAAAGCCTGATCTCCCCTCAACCAAGATCCTTCCAGGATGACAAATAAAAGAGCAATGCCCTTAGCTACCGAAGACGATTGGAGCACTGCAACTATAGAACTATAGACTTGCAACTATAACAAAATCCCAATCCTGCTAATCCATCTAATCACCATCAATCATTGGTTCAACCAAACTATAGCCTCATCCTGAAAATTTCCCTAAACATACCTAATTACTGGTTCAGCCAAACAAAAAAGCTGCTCCTGTAGTAGGAGCAGCTTTCAGGTTAATCCGCTTTAGCTGTTAATTGAAAACAAAACCATTAGGGCCGATTCCAACTTTAAACTCTTTGAGCTTAGTGCCGGTAGGGCTGTAAATAAATACTGTACCCGCACCGCTGAAGTTGTTGTCATCAGAACCGAAGATCTGACCATTTTCCGGATCTACACCGAGTCCTTTGAAACTG
>DATBUF010000266.1:0-2335 GCA_036516435.1 Pontibacter sp. | reverse complement strand
AGCTCTTTCAGGTTAGGTTTAAACAGGGTGCAGCCCACGTAGCTCAGGAAGTTCTTTTTCTTGGGATCTACTACCGAAGGAATGTTGCGCTCATTTGCCAGTTGTATAAAATGCCCGATGTTGGCTTCCGTGAAAACGCCTTTGTCATAGTCTTCAAATATCACCACATCGGCGCGCTCCAGCAGCTTCAGGTAACGCTCCTGCAGGCGGCGGTTGTCGTAATCAGTTACTTCTGTTTCGATCTCGGCATCTACACGCAGCAACTGCTGTGCACCGGCTATAATGCGGTGCTTGATGGTAGTTACTCTTTCCGGGCTCTGCACAATGCCTTCGGCTGACAAGCCTTTTTCTGCAAGCAGGCGCAGGAAATCTCCCCCATCTTTATCATCCCCAACAACGGAGCAAAGCAGCGGTGTGGCTCCCATTGCCTGCACATTCAGGGCTACGTTGGCGGCGCCACCCAGTCGCTTTTCGCGCTTTACCACGTTCACGATCGGCACGGGCGCCTCCGGCGATATTCTGGTTGATTTCCCCCATAAGTAGGAGTCTATCATCACATCGCCCACTATAAGTACTGTCAGCTCATTAAAAGCCGAAAAAATATCTTCTAAACTATTGATCTGATCCATTACTGAAGTTTTGCCAAACTATGCTTTATGCGGCGCAGCGCTTCTGTGAGTTTTTCGTCGGAGGTAGCAAATGAAAAGCGGATGCACTGGGGTGCGCCGAAAGCTTCGCCATTTACCACGGCTACATAAGCGTCGGATAGCAGGTACAGGCACAGGTCCAGCGCATTTTGTATTGTTTTGCCCTCGTAGCTCATGCCAAAGTAGTAGCTCACATCCGGGAAGATATAGAAGGCACCGCTTGGCACATATGTCTTAAAGCCCGGGATGTCATTCATCAGCTCCAGCACCAGGTTCCGGCGGCGGTAGTAAGCGTTGCGCATTTCTACGGCAGACTCCTTACCACCCTGCAGGGCAGCATAAGCAGCTTTCTGGGCAATGGAGCAGGTACCGGACGTAATCTGGCTTTGCATTTTATCGCAGGCAGCGGCAATCTCTTTATGAGCAGCAATATAGCCTACGCGCCAGCCCGTCATGGCATACCCTTTCGAGAAGCCGTTTACTGTAATCACGCGGTCTTTTATAAAGTCGAAACCGGCCATGCTGGCGTGCCCGCCTTCAAAGTTAATGTACTCGTAAATCTCGTCGGCAATAACGTACACCTGCGGGTACTTTTCCAGTACCTTAGCAAGACCATACAGTTCCTCCTGCGTGTACACGGCCCCTGTAGGGTTGCATGGCGAAGAATACATGATCGCTTTTGTATTGGACGTAATTGCCGCCTCCAGCTGTGCAGGAGTCACTTTATAGTCGTTTTCCAGGCTGCCCTGTACCTGCACCGGCGTGCCTTCTGCCAATTTCACAATCTCCTCATACGACACCCAATACGGCGAGAAAATAAGCACCTCATCGCCGGGGTTTACAAGGCACATAATGGCGTTGGCTATACTTTGCTTGGCCCCCGTTGATACTACAATGTTCTCAGCCTTATAGTCCAGGTTATTGTCGCGCTTAAACTTGTCGGCAATAGCCTGGCGCAGTTCCGGGTAACCGGCAACCGGAGTATAAAAGGTGAATCCGTCGTCGATGGCCTTTTTTGCTGCATCCTTTATGTATTGTGGCGTCTGGAAGTCAGGCTCACCAAAGCTCAGGTTAATTACATCGTGCCCCTGTGCGGCCAGCTCACGGGCTTTTTTAGCCATAGCTATAGTCTGCGATTCGGCCAGCGAGTTTATTCTGTCTGATAAAACAGCGTTTACAGTTTGTGCATCCTGCATATACATTCTCTTTAAAAGGCCAAAGGTACTTATTATGTTACATACTTTCCAGAAAGCACGCCTGTATTACGCACGCCCCCTTCGGCAAGCCGGTTTAGCCAGCAGCATATTGCAGAAGCGGGACGAGAAGTGGTGTGAGTTTCAGGATGTTTGTTCCTGAGCCGAAAGAGCCAGGTTATAGTTGAGGCTATAGTTGCTGCTGTATCCTATCCCATCCTTTTGTCTGAATCAGGATTTTCAGGATTGGAGGATTTACAGGATTAGGCCTTTGCTATAGTTTGAGCTATAGTTCTATAGTTGCCGTGTTTCAACAACCTCTTCTGCTGTTTCGGACATCTTTGTCCGAAACCTCTCTGCTGCGGACTTCCTAGTCCGCATTGCTGAGGCTGTTGCTATAGTTTATAGTTGTGGTTATTTGTTCGTGCTGGCTGTTGTTTGGGGCTCTGCCTCAGTCGAGTTATAAACTCGACACCATAGTTAGACACGGGTTGC
>DATBUF010000265.1:0-4910 GCA_036516435.1 Pontibacter sp. | reverse complement strand
GCATTTTCAAATCTCCAGATCTTCCAATCTCCAAATTAAAAGAACATGAGCCAGACTGATTTTATATACCTGATGCCGTTGCTGATTCTCACCTTTGCGGTACTTGTTTCGATGCTGGTGATCGCTGCGTGGCGCAACCATAAGATCATTTATGTGATTACAGCGCTGTCGTTTATAGCTTCCTTTGGTTCGCTGTTCGAGCTGCGCACCACCACAGCTTATACTATAGCTCCGCTGTTTGTGATAGATGGTTTTGCTGTCTTTTATATTGGTATGATCCTGCTGACGTCGCTGCTCGTGAGTATGCTATCGTATGCCTATTTTGAGCAGCGCGAAGAACGGAAAGAAGAATACTACCTGCTGCTAGTGCTTGCTACGCTGGGGGCCTGCGTGCTCGTCATCAGTACACATTTTGCATCGCTGTTTCTGGGCCTTGAGATTCTCAGTATCTCGCTTTACGCGCTCATTCCCTACCTGCGCACCCGTCCCCGCTCCGACGAAGCCGGTATTAAATATTTGATCCTGGCTGCCTTCTCATCAGCTTTTATGCTCTTCGGGATGGCACTGGTATACTTTAGCACGGGCACCATGGTGTTTTCTGGATTAGCTCAAAGTATAACCGGTATGCAGGAGTTGCCGCTGTTGCTGCTCACAGGTATCGGCATGATGCTGATCGGTGTTGGTTTTAAGCTGGGCATTGTGCCGTTCCATATGTGGACGCCGGATGTGTATGAAGGTGCACCAGCTCCGGTTACTGCTTTTATTGCTACCGTTTCTAAGGGTGGTGTGCTGGGCCTGCTGGTGCGTTTCTTTATGGAAGTGGATGGTTTCCGTTACCCTGTGCTGGTTACCATTTTAACTATAGTTGCCATTGCATCCATGTTTGCCGGAAACCTGCTGGCCCTGATGCAGAAGAACGTAAAACGCATACTGGCTTATTCATCCATCTCGCACCTGGGTTATATTTTAGTCGCGTTTATGGCGGGTAACCAGATGGGCGTAGAAGCCTTGACATTTTACCTGGCTGCCTATTTTATAACTACCGTTGGAGCCTTTGGTGTAGTGGCAATGCTCTCAGACAAAGATAGCGATGCGGAATTGCTCGAAGATTACAAAGGCCTGCTCTGGCGGCGCCCCTGGACAGCTGCGGTATTCTCTGCCATGCTCCTTTCATTAGCCGGTATTCCGCTTACCGCTGGTTTTGTAGGCAAGTTCTACATCATTGCCGCTGGTATAAATACGCAACTCTGGTTACTGGTTGTGATGCTGGTAATTAACAGTGCTGTCGGTTTGTACTATTACATCAAGATCATCGCCGTCATGTTTCAGCAGCCTGAAACTGAGCGCGAACCAACTATACGGTTACGCCCCTCTATTTATGTAGCCAGTGCCGGTACATTGGCAGTGTTAGCATTGCTGCTGGTATATGTCGGAGTTTACCCGACTGGATTGGTGCAGTTGATTCAGAATGTATTGGTGAGTGTGCCGGAGATAGTGAGTAAATAGGAATTTTATCTCTTCCCAGCCTTCCCCTAAGAACAAGTTGTCAGAATCAGGATTTACAGGATTAATGGATTAGTAGGATTCAGGTTATTGCTGTAATTGGGATAATAGTTTCATAGCAGTCCAACCACCCCTAACCCCTCCTTGTCTAAGGCGGGGAATTTTCTACTACCTCTATAGTTTGAGTTACGTTTCTATAGTTACAGACCCTTACCGTAGCCTGCTATAGTTTGGCCCTCTGGCCCAGTTGAGTTACAAACTCAACCTTATAGTTAGACACGGGTTGCAAACCCGCGCCAGCGATAGACTTCAGCTTTAGCTATAGTTGCAGCTATAGTGCTATAGTTGCTGATTAACCCACCCCCTTACCCCTCCCGAGAGGGGAATTGCTCCTCTCGCTATAGTTGAAGCTATCGTACTATAGTTCCAGACCAAGGAAGGACAGGTCGCGACCTGTCCCTACAGAACTACAACCACGAACAATGCTACGAAACTATAGCTTGCTGAACTAAACTATAGTTTAGCTATCGAAATGATCACAGTCTTTGGGTTAAGCGCCTTGTGAATATCTGGTGCCGCAGGCATTGCGAGGTACGAGCAAAAGAGATTCGCGCAGCGCGATGCCCGAAGACGGGGCCTCCCGGCCCAGGAGGGAGCCAAGCTAACTATAAAACTATAGGGCAAGTAAAGCTCCCAGGAATACAAGATGCTATGAAACAGCAGGCTTGGCTCAGACCAGCAACTATAGCCAACTATAAAACGATAACTCTCAACAAACAACAGCAACTATAGCATTATAAAACCACCAACCACTCGCAGGAGCTACGCACGCTCCGAGGGCATAGTCCTTTGATCCGCCCTAAATACTATAGAATCCAAAAACAAAAAACGGCACTTGAAACAAGAGCCGTTTTATATAATCACCTATACTAAAACTTCTAAACTTTTTCTTTTTCTAAATTAAACAAGGCAGCCAAACCTTCCACCAGCGCTTCCGACTCACCACGCATACAGGCAGCTTTCAGTTCCAGGGCAGGCAGTTTCACGATCTTATTCAGGATACCTTGCGTTAACTTCTCTACTACTTCGCGTTCTGCTTCGCCCAGGTGCTTCAGGTAGCGGTTCAGTTCCTGTTGACGAATTTCCTCGAGCTTGCTTTTGAACTGCTGCAATGCCGGCGACATCGCCATTTCGCGGGTCCAGGTGCTGAATTCGGCGATGGCTTCGGCAATGAGCTGTTGTACCTGCGGGATAGCTGCCATACGCATTTCCAGGGCCTCTGAAGCGCGATTCTTGATCGTATCTACGTTGTATACTTCTACACCAGCTAACTCTTCTAAGGTATTGTCAATACTGCGTGGCATAGACAAGTCCAGGAAGAACTTTGGTGTTATGACACCCTGGTTTTCGATCACTTCTTTGCTGATGAAAAAACAGTCGCCGGGCACAGAGGAGATCACTACATCAGCTTTGGCAATTTCTTCCCACACGTTTTCCCAGTACACAGCAGTAGCATTTGTTTTCTCGGCTAAAGCCTGTGCTTTGTGATGCGTGCGGTTAACGATTACTACATTGTCTATAGTTGATTTCTGGAAGTTGTCACACACATTCGCGCCGATCTCACCAACACCGATCATCAGCACACGCGGATTTACCAGGTCAGCAATCAGTTCTTCTACCAACTCTACAGTAGCATACGATACCGACGCAGCGCCATCAAAGAAGGCTGTTTCATTGAAAACCTGTTTGTTAGTAGCGAAGATCGTGTGCAGCAAACGGTGCAGGAACGGTCCCGCCATGTTGGCATCTGCCGACCACTGATAAGCTTTCTTTACCTGGTTCAGGATCTGCATATCACCTACCACCTGCGACTCCAGGCCTAGACCTACATAAAACAGGTGCTGTATGGCCAGTGCAGGCTCCGTGATGTGCTTGAAATATGGCGTAATATTTTTGGTAGAAATAAAGCCGCGTTCCATGGCAATCAGTTTGATGATGACCTGGTCCAGTTCTTTTTCAGCACTATAGTATACTTCGGTGCGGTTGCAGGTCGAAAGTACCAGCACATCCTGTGCATCCGTAAATTCCTTTATTTTATCCAGCAGGTTACGGCAGCCGATCTCGTTCAGAGCAACTGCTTCGCGCACGTTTATAGGCGCATGTTTGTAGGATAAGGTGAGGGCTTTAAAGTTGGCTTGCATCTTCTTCTGTCAGATTACACTGCAAAGTTGCGAAATGCTATCCAACAGAAACATGACTTATGTCAACTATAGCTATTGATTGATGTCAACTTTAAAAACTATAGCCCGAACCTCATTTCTGAGGCACGGGCTATAGTTTATAGTTGGTTCTTTCCTACTTTTCTGTCATCCTGAAAGGATCTTGTTGCTTTGTAGTATTGGCTTAACCTCCCAGCAACCAGGATTCTTAACAGAATGACAGTTTTAATACAGCTTATTAATACAGCCATAACCTATAGTTGGTAACTATAGTTAATTCCGCATTTTAGCCAGTTTCTCGGAGTTGAGTATAAAGATGCGGCTTCCCTGGCTGTCGATCAGTTTTTCGTCTTTAAAGTCGGCCAGGGTACGGATAACAGTTTCTTTGGAAGCGCCTACTATACTGGCCAGGTCTTCGCGCGTAATGCTGATCTGGGTTTTGTCGCCGGCTTGCTGCTGGTACTGTTTCTCCACTAAAAGCAGTGCTTCGGCCACACGCTTGCGCACCGAGTTGTAAGCCAGTTTCAGCAGGCGCTCTTCGCGGTCGGCCAGGTTATCGGAAAGCAGTTTTATGAATTTATTGGCGATATCGCGGTTGTGGTTCAGCAGCGTAAAAAAATCCTCTCTCGGGATGATGTATACTTCCGAATCTTCCAGCGCCACCGCCGACTCTCTATAGTTAGAATCTTCCAGCAGGTCCAGGTAGCCGATAAAATCGCCGTCTTTAAACAGGTTGGTGATGTACTCGCGCCCCTCTTCGTTGGCTTTAAAAGTTTTGATCTTGCCTTTGTTCAGGAAGTACAACGCCGTTGGGCGGTAACCTTCCATAAACAGGTGCTGCTTCTTTTTAAACACCGTTACCTTGCGCTTGTCTGATAGCAGTTTGTTCAGATCCTCAAAACCGCGTGCTTCCTGTATAAAGTTGTCGATGCCTTCCACGCTTTTGTTAAATTCAGCTTTCAGTATCTCGTTCTTTTTCAGGCGCATTTCTACGGCATCCAGCAGTTCCAGATCGTCGAACGGCTTGGTCAGGTAATCGTCGGCCCCCAGGTTCATGCCCTTTCTGAAATCTTCTTTCTCTGATTTTGCTGTCAGAAAAATGAACGGAATGCTGGAGGTAGCCGGGTTTTTGCTGAGCATGTGCAGCACGCCGTAACCGTCGAGCTGGGGCATCATAATGTCGCAGAT
>DATBUF010000264.1:0-6118 GCA_036516435.1 Pontibacter sp. | reverse complement strand
AGGAAGATCTGACCGTCAGTGATCGAAATAACGTTTGTCGGGATATAAGCAGAAACGTCACCAGCCTGTGTCTCGATGATTGGAAGAGCAGTTAAAGAACCACCACCTTTCACCATATGACGGATAGAATCCGGCAAGTCGTTCATGTTACGGGCGATCTCATCAGATGCGTTAACTTTTGCAGCACGCTCTAACAGACGAGAGTGCAGGTAGAATACGTCACCTGGGTAAGCCTCACGTCCTGGTGGACGACGCAGCAATAGAGATACTTCGCGGTAAGCTACTGCCTGCTTAGAAAGGTCATCATATACAACCAGTGCCGGACGGCCTGTATCGCGGAAGAACTCACCGATAGCAGCACCTGTAAACGGCGCGAAGAACTGCATTGGAGCCGGATCAGAAGCAGAAGCCGAAACTACTACTGTATAATCCATTGCACCACCTTCAGTCAAAGATTTTACTACCTGCGCAACTGTTGATGCTTTCTGGCCAACAGCTACATAGATACAGAACACTGGCTGTCCTTTTTCGAAGAACTCGCGCTGGTTCAGGATAGTGTCGATCGCCACAGCTGATTTACCAGTCTGGCGGTCACCGATGATAAGCTCACGCTGACCACGGCCGATCGGAATCATAGAGTCGATCGCTTTGATACCAGTCTGCATTGGCTCGTTTACCGGCTGACGGAAGATTACACCTGGTGCTTTACGCTCCAGTGGCATCTCGTATAGGTCACCGGCAATTGGGCCACGACCATCAATCGGCTGGCCAAGCGTGTTTACTACACGGCCAATAATGCCATCACCTACTTTTACAGAGGCAATGCGGTTTGTTCTTCTTACAGTTGCACCTTCTTTAATCTCACTGTAGTCGCCAAGCATTACGGCTCCTACGTTATCTTCTTCCAGGTTCAGAACAAGCGCCTGAAGTCCGTTCTCAAACTCTAAAAGCTCACCAGACTGTGCTCTGGAAAGGCCATAGATACGAGCGACACCGTCACCCACTTGCAGTACTGTACCTACCTCTTCCAGTTCTGCCTCAGAACGGAAGTTTGATAGCTGCTCTCTTAGTATGGCTGATACTTCGTCAGGTCTTACTTCTGCCATGATTATAGTTTATTAATATAGGAGTTGTCTTTAAAATTATTTTTAAGCTTGCGAAGGCTGTTCTTCACAGAGCTGTCGATCTGACGGTCGCCAACACGCAGCACAAAGCCGCCGATCAGGCTCGGGTCAATCATTTCTTCTAACTGAATAGTCTTGCCTGTTTCTTCGGCTAATTTCTCACCGATTTGCTGGCGTAGTGCAGGGGAAAGTGGCGCAGCAGATGTTACACTGGCTCTCTGGATACCTTTCATCGCATTATATTGCTTCACAAATTCAGTGGCAATAAACTCCAGCAGCGATTCACGGCTTTTGCGTGCTACAATGTTAAAGAAAGCGAGGGTCATCTCCTGCACTTTGCCTTTGAACACACCATTGATTACGGCCAGCTTTTTATCCGACTTTACAATCGGGTTATGGAGCAGCAGCTGAAAATCCCTGTTCTTGGAAACCACGCTCGAGAACAGTTTCATATCTTCATATACCTGTTCCAGCACGCCTTTTTCCGCAGCCAGTTCTATCAGCGACTTCGCGTATCTGGAAGCAACTCTTACTTCTGACATATTCCTTTTTATAGAGTACGGCCGTTGCGCTTTGCAACGTAACCAGTTATAGTTTTAGTTAAGCGTTACTTCACGGATGTAATCCTGCGCCAGGGCTTGCTGCGCCTGCGGATCACTCAGCTCTTTTCTCAGGATGCGCTCTGCAATATCCACTGAAAGTGCTGCTGCCAGGTTCTTCACTTCTGCCAAAGCCGCACGCTTCTCGTTTTCTATTGCCTCACGTGCCTGTGCAATCATGCGTGCACCTTCCTCGTTAGCCTTGTTCTTAGCAGACTCTACCAGGTTATTGCCTGCTTCTGTTGCCTCTTTCAGGATCTTATCGCGCTCCATACGAGCTTCTGCCAGTAATCTTTCGTTTTCTGCCTTCAGACCCTGCATCTCCAGCTTTGCTTTTTCGGCAGCGCTCAGGGCATGCTCGATAGAAGTCTCACGCTCACGCAGGGCGCTCATGATTGGCTTCCAGGCAAACTTGGTCAGCAGAAACAGTACGATCAGGAAGGTAACTAACTGCCAGAAAATCAGACCAAAATTAGGGGTTACTAAATCCATCTGTTATGAGTATTGACTTTTAGATTTTTATTTATCTCGAACAGCCTTTTACCAGCTGCATCCTTTAACTATTCAACTACTTTGACCTCATCGTCCGGACCATGCGTCCGGACGTGAGATCAATTACAAGGCTATTAGCCAAGTGCGATTAGCAAGCACACTACCACACCGAACAGTGCAACACCTTCGATAAGAGCAGCCGCGATAATCATGGCAGTCTGGATTTTACCACCAGCCTCAGGCTGACGAGCAATAGATTCCATGGCAGAGCCACCGATTCTACCGATACCAAGACCAGCACCCAGTGCTACTAGACCAGCGCCTAAACCAGCACCGAAGATCGCTAAACCAGCACCTTCTGATAGAGCTTGAAGCAGAATTGCTAACATAATTGTAGTTATATATAGTTAAAAAAAGAATTCAGAATTAATGTGCCTCTTCGTGGTGGTGCTCTTCTACCGCTCCGCCAAAATACATAGCCGAAAGCAGCGTGAAGATGTACGCCTGCAACAGCGCCACAAGCAACTCCAGGAAGAACATAAAGATAGCGAACGCCACACTGATCGGCGCTACTGCAACACTCTTAAAGATAAAGATCAAACTAAACAGCGACAGAATAATAATGTGACCGGCTGTGATGTTAGCAAAAAGTCGCATCATCAGCGAGAATGGCTTTGTCAGAATACCGATCAACTCAACCGGAATCATAATAGGCGCCAGCCACATAGGCACACCTGGTGTTGCAAAAATATGCTTCCAGTAGTTTTTATTGCCGCTGAACAGGGTGATAATCAACGTCAGAACAGCCAGCACCAATGTTACCGCGATATTTCCTGTCAGGTTTGCACCACCCGGCATCAGGCCAAGCAGGTTGTTAAACCAGATAAAGAAGAAGATAGTGAGCAGGTACGGCATGTAGCGCTCATACTTAGGACCAATGTTCGCCTTTGCAATCTCATCACGGATAAAAATAATGAGCGGCTCAAAGAAAGACTGCATGCCTCTTGGGGCTTTACCAGCATTCTTTTTGTAGCTGGCCGCAACAGAAAAGAACACAAATAACAGCAGCGCCACACTTACCAGCATGGAGGCTACGTTCTTTGTAACAGACAGGTCATACAAACCGGCATAACCTTCTATCGGCTCACCTGCTTCATTTACTTTGTAAATATGACCATGCTCCATTTTGTAGCCTTTGTAAGGCACAAGATTGTGGTCTGCATCATAGAAGTTGCTGGACGAGAACGTAACTACTTCCCCGTTATCTACCAGAATAACTGGCAGATACAACACAGCACCATCTGCAAAATGCCAGCTATAATCATCCGCGATGTGATGCGTGATCATCTCGCCCGGGTTAAACTCCCCACCTTCTGAAGATGCGGCATTTGCCGTGATCGTTAAGAAGGAAAACAGTAAAATAAATAACTTCTTCATTAAGAGATAGTTAGAAGCGACGGTTGTAAAGTACTACTTTATTGTTCGTTCTGCTTTTTCAATTGCGGTGCGAAGTTAGCCAATATGCTGTAAATTTCAAATCCAGTAAAGACAAAATATAACACGAAGAAGTTGAACACAAATTGCAGTCTTCCGTCCTTGTTGAAATAGATGTACAGGAATATTACCATGATACTGAGCAGCATACGAAAACCCATCGAGGCGAAATGGTACAACTGGAAATTATCCGGGTCGTAGCTAACGCCTAATCGGGTAACGTAAAAGGCTATGGCTGTGACAATTATGAAAAAGACAAGTATATACCAGATATGCGGATGCAGCAAGGCATGGCCGGTAAAATAACGCAGAGCTCCGGCCGAGAGGCCTGCCAATGCCGATAATATGAGCAGATTTTTGATAAACGCCACGTGTAATTATTTTCTATTAAGCGATAAAATAACAAGTAACATAGAGGATATTACGCCCACTACCAGCAACCCTATTGTAAACCAGGGGTTCTGCGTGGCAAAGTATTCGTCCAGCTTCATACCTATCCAGGCGGCTATTACCAGCACCCCGATCATCTGAAAAGCAATACCCGAGTACTTCAGGTAGGGCTTTACACCATTCTCTTTTTTCTCATCTTCGGGAGCTGAAGCCATAGCGTAAATTTTCTGCAAAATTAAGCCTTTTTTTGATGCAATGTGCTGTAACTGATATTTTAACACGAAAGTTGCATCTTTAACACACCTGCCAAATACCGCCTGAAACCAAAAGCACTCCGCTATAGTTCATTAGCTGGCCAGGCGCACGTGTTACGAATATCATATTATAGTGTATTTTTGTAGAAGATGCTATAGTTAAACCAGTTTCCGGCGGGAGCGTAAGCGACCTTATTGCTTCTGCTGCTATACTTTGCTTAGCTATTGCAGCGTTTTATTTCCGATACGTTAGCCTTAACTATTCTGCTATCACATATATCTTGAAGCTAAGATCCATATATCTTCTTTTTCTGCTGGTTGCCGTTGTGGCTGGTGCATGCTCTGTAGAGCGTAACAACCCTGTTAGCAAGGCCTACCACAACACAACAGCCCGCTACAACGGTTACTTTCTGGCCAGAGAAAAACTGCGCGCTGTAGAGGAGGCCCTGCAGGCTCAAATGACTTACGACTATAATACTGTCATCCCGATCTACTCAACGATAGATTCTACCACCGCCAAGGCTGCTGCCGCTGATCTGGAGGATGTGATAAAGAAGGCATCGTTCCCGATACAGTACCACAAAAACAGCAAGTGGGTGGATGACAGCTACAATCTTATTGGCAAAGCCCGCTACTACCAGCTCGATTTCCCGGATGCGGCGCGCACCTTTAAGTACACCAACACCATTAGCAAAGATAAAGATGCCCGCCACGAAGCACTGGTATGGCTCATGCGTACCTACCTGCAGTTAAAAGAGCTGGATAACGCCAACCAGGTATCAGAACTATTGCGCCGTGAACGCCTGAACAAAGACAATGCCCGCGAACTATACCTGGCACGCGCCCAGTACCACCGCCTGTTGGGCGATACAGCACAGGTAATTGAGAACCTGGCGCTTTCTATACCAAACTTTGAGCAGAAAGACGCCCAGTCGCGGGTGCGGTTTGCGCTGGCGCAACTTTACCAGGCTACCGACCAGGACAAGGAAGCTTACAAGCAATACAGTAAAATACTGCGCCGCAACCCACCATACGATCTCGGCTTCTTCAGCAGGCTGTACATCGGGCAGGTTACAGAGTTAAGTAAAGGGCAGGACCTGGAGCGCATTGCAGGTTTTTACGAAAAAATGCTGAAGGACGAGAAGAACAAGGAATACAGAGACAAGATTCTGTACGAAATGGCCCAGTTCGAGCTCCGGCAACAGCATTTTGACCAGGCGCTTGCTTACTTGCAGCAGTCTGTGAAGGAGCGGGGCTTGTTGGCTAACCAGAAAGCCTACAGTTACCTGCTGGCCGGGCAGATTTATTTCGACCATTTAGGCAAATACAGCATGGCACAGGCGTACTATGACAGTGCCGTTCAGGTGTACCCGGTAACTGCCCCGGAATATGAAGCAGTAGCAGAGCGCCGCGATGTGCTTACATCCTTTGCCACACAATATAACACCATCCAAACACAGGACAGCCTGCAGCGTATTGCACGCATGGGCGAGGCAGAACGCATGATCTTTCTGCAGCAACTGGCACAGCGCCAGGAAGAAGAGCGGGAGCAACTGCTTGCGCGCCAACAGGCCCGGCAAGTACAAAACGAGCGCCGCCGCTCCAGTATAAACACCAGCGATGCTACTGCATTTGCCCCTACAACTACAGGTGGTGTATGGTATTTCGATAATCCTGCGGCCATGACTAATGCCCGCGCAGAGTTTACGCGCCGTTGGGGTGACCGGCCATTGCAGGATTTCTGGCGTACCCGGAGCCGGGGAGA
>DATBUF010000263.1:0-3147 GCA_036516435.1 Pontibacter sp. | reverse complement strand
CGGGTGTCGTAGCGCCATACTTTCTGCGTGTTGGTATAGATCAGTACTTTTTGCTCGTCTGCAGTTAGTGCAAAGCTGCGGACTTTCAGAGGTTCGGTTTTGCCGGCAGGCACCAGAGCTGTTTTCTCCAGGAAAGTAGTGGAGCGGCCTTCGGGTAAACTATACTTTACCAGCTGGCCTTGCTCGGCCTGCACATAGGCATTGCCGGCCTTCAGCCACTGCCGGCTCTGGCTGCCCTGCGCCAACGCGCCGGACGTTAATACAAAAAGCAGCAGGAGCTGCAGTAAAAGGGTTCGTAGTTTTAGTTTGTACATACCTGAGATGGTTTAGAAGATTAGTAGCCTGCAGATAGTCAGCGCCACTCAGTGACCTGCCACTACTATGGCTACGAGCAAGAAATTTACACTTTAATTTGCTTCTACACACACTTCCGGCTGCTAAAACGGTGCCTACTGATGTAATTCCTGCATACTGGCCAAAAATTACAGGTAAGTGATAAGCACAAATTTATCCTTCCATGCTGCTCTGCCTGGCCTGCTGGTCTATAGTTGTTTACCGGAAATTACAGCCACAGGCGAGAACTATAGCAACGCACCCGAAGCTATATCGCAACAGCCCTCCTTTGCTTTTCGGGTTTACTATCCGAGTTTCCCTTCTCCAACTATAGCGGCTGCGGCTAAAATTCAGACTGAAATCCTGGTAGTACGTGCTTCTGGATCACGCGTCCCAAGAGCGGTGATGTTTTAAGCTTGTGTCATAATCATGGCCCGAAAGCAGAGGTGATGTGCCGGTAACTTATGTAAGGGCAGTCCGTTAGTCTGTACATCATAAACATTAAATTCCTTGATTCTATGGATTCAAACATGCAGCAAAGCGACGATAATAAGTTTATTCCTATGACGTCTGTTTCGAGCGGAATTGGCCGCGAGGTACGACCGGACGTTTACTACTATACCAACCAGATTGTAAACCTTGTATTTTTCGGCCACCCCGCCAGCGAAGACTGGGTACTGATAGATGCCGGGATGCCCAAGAGTGCCACTGAGATAAAAGAGATTTTTGAAGCCCGCTTTGGTAAACACCAGAAGCCTGCCGCTATTGTACTTACTCACGGCCACTTCGACCATGTAGGCAGCCTGGTTGGCTTGCTGGAAATGTGGGGCAATGTGCCTGTATACGCGCACCCGCTGGAGTTTCCGTACCTGACCGGGCGCGAGGCTTACCCCGAGCCTGATACCACCGTGGAGGGCGGCATGCTGGCCAAGATTTCTTCCATTTACCCACACGAACCCATTGACATAAGTGCCCACAACCTGCTTGCATTGCCCGAAGACGGCAGCCTGCCTCATATGCCGGGCTGGGGCTGGATACATACGCCGGGCCACTCGCCAGGGCACGTATCTTTGTTCCGCGAAGAGGATGGCGTACTGATTTCTGGTGATGCGGTGATTACCGTAAAACAGGACTCGATGTACAAAGTGATCGTGCAGAAAGAAGAAGTGCAGGGCCCGCCACGCTACCTTACTACCGACTGGCAGGCTGCCTGGGACTCGGTTCGCAAGCTGGAGGCGCTGCATCCACAACTCATCGTACCCGGCCACGGCACTTACATGGAGGGCGAAGAACTGGCAAAAGGCCTGCAGAAACTGGCTGCTGAGTTCGATACCATTGCCATACCTGACCATGGTAAGTTTGTAGACGATAAAGAATAACTAAGAAGATATATAGTGTAACCCGGAAAGGAGCTACTTGGCAGGCAGCTCCTTTCTATTCTTGCCCACTTCCATAACTTCCAACTATACTATAGAACGGCCGGGGAACTATAGCCAATGCAGCCGGGAGTTTCCTGGCATACCTCATCTCTGGCTTTCTCATGTTGTGCAGTCTACCCTTAGAGGAGTAGAATTCCTGCTATAGTTGAGGCTATAGTTTATAGTTGCAGTCAACCAATCATTCGTTCCGGCTATAGTTAGCGCTGTATAGTTCTCCTTGGTTTATCATCCAAAAAGAATCCTGGCAGAAGTAAAGCTCCCATGTCAGGTTACCGAAGCCTTCCGGTGCAAACTATAGTTGTATTGCTTTTTCCTGTGGCTTTGCTAATTTGTCACGCGTAAGTTAAGTGCTGCACATGTGTTCCAAAGCTGCCGTACATTGCTACACCGTACAACTATAAAAAACTATAAATCTAATTCAGCTACCTGATATGTTTGAGGCAACCACCTATATCCAGCGCCGCCAGCAACTGAAACAGCAACTTGGCGAAGGCCTGATCCTGCTACTGGGCAACGAAGAAGCCAGTATGAACTATAAAGACAACTGGTACCCGTTTTACCAGGACAGCACTTTCCGCTACTACTTCGGCGTGGACCTGTCCGGCCTTACGGGCATCATCAATATTGATACTGGTGAAGAAGTTATTTTTGGGCCGGAGCAGAGTATAGATGATGTGATCTGGATGGGGCCACTACCCAGCCTGGCAGCACTGGCCGAGCAGGTGGGCGTGCATAAAGTGTTGCCAACCGAAAAGATAGCCGATTACCTGAAAGGCGCTGCAAAGCTGCACTATCTGCCGCCTTATCGGCCGGAGCACGAGCTTAAACTACAAGCCTGGACCGGGAAAGCCACACCGGAGCCAAGCCTGAACCTGGTGCAGGCCGTAGTAGCACAACGCTCTATCAAGTCTGCTGCCGAGATAGCTGAGATAGAGAAAGCTATTACCTATACATCGCGCATGCACCGCAACGTGATGCAGTTTGCTCGCGAAGGCATGAAAGAATACGAAGTAGCAGCCGAGGCTATGCGTTATGCCGAGTCCGTAAACAGTCAGTTCTCCTTCCCCATCATCTGCACCACAAAGGGCCAGATCCTGCACAACCACTACCGTGGCCACACCCTGCAACAAGGCGACATGCTGCTGGTAGATGCCGGTATACAAACGGCAGCCGGCTACGCCGGGGACATGACACGCACCATCCCGGTAGGACCTACTTTTACAGCGCGCCAGCGCGAACTATACCAGGTAGTGCTGGATGCCCATGAAACGGCAATGGCTGCCCTGAAACCGGGTGTACTGTACAAAGACATTCACCTGCTGGCCTGCCGCACACTTACCGACGGGCTGAAGCAGGTAGGCCTGATGCGCGGTGA
>DATBUF010000262.1:0-4542 GCA_036516435.1 Pontibacter sp. | reverse complement strand
ACAGAGCGCACACAGGCCGCAGCCGCCCGTAATAACGAACAATAACTACAACCTAACATCACCCTAAAGCTGCCCGGCAGCAAACTATAGCAATGAAAGTTAAAGACAGAAAGAAAGTTTACGACGGCTATTTTAAGATGTATGAGCTTACCGTGGAACAAAATGGAGCTACGTTTACCCGCGAACAGTTTGACCGGGGGACAGCTGTAGCAGCACTGGTACACGATACGGAGAAAGACAGCTACATCCTGACGAAGCAATACCGCATTGGCTCTGAATCGGAGTTGGTGGAAATTGTAGCAGGCATGGTAGATGCCGGCGAGGACCCGAAAGAAAGTATAAAGCGTGAGATAGAGGAGGAGATTGGCTACCACGTGGACCAACTCGAGCACCTGTATACTTTTTACTCGTCGCCGGGTGGTACTACAGAAAAAGTACTACTATACTTTGCCGAAGTAAGCAGGCAGCACAGCAACGGTGGCGGTAAAGCCGATGAGCATGAAATGATAGAGATTGTAGAACTGACTGCCGATGAACTGCTGCAGTTGAAGACCCCGGATGCCAAAACCATTATTGCCCAACTATGGTTGCAGGTCAGGCAAAAGCAATAAGCAAACTATAGCACTCTAAAGGCTGGCGTACTACAGGCCTTTAGAGTGCTATAGTTTGGAATTTAATTCTTATCCACTCCGTTCAGCATGCTTCTGGTATCAGCAGCGCCTTCCAGGGCCAGGTACTCCGCCTGTAGTGTCCTGATCTTTAGCTTATCTGCCGTACCGATCTGGCCTTCGATCTGCCCTCTCCGCTCGTTTAACGAACTATAGACGTAGTCCACATAGTCCCAGTCATCCTGTGTCCAGTTGCGGCGCTTGGCTCTTACGGCTCCCATAAAGGTGAGGTAAGCTTCGCGTATGTTAGCAGGCTGGATGTTGCTGATATCCTTGTATTCGCGTAAGAGCTGGTCCTGCCAGCTGCTTATCTTAGCCGGGTCAAGTGGCTGCTGTTGCCTGCGCTCCTGCCGTGCCTCCCAGCTTTCGTAGCGGCTCCGGAGTTGCTTATACTCTTCTTTCGATTCAGCAGAAAGGCTATCAAAGTTGCGTTCGAGATCGGCATTGATGCGGCGTAGTTCTTCACGCGTCTTCGGCCATTCCCGCCGGATAACTGTATCACCACGGTTGGTTTTGTCGTTCATCCAGGTGCGCAGTTTCTCGAATTTCTGCTGGGTGGTTTCTCCGGTTCTGGCAACTACAGTTGTGTCTGTAGTTCTGTTTTCTGTAGTGGCAGGCGCATCATCGGCTTCGTTTACCGGGCGTGTACGTTCACAGGCGAGGACTCCGAAACTGAGCAGGGCTACTGCCAGCCAATGTATTGTTTTGTCTTGTATGTTCATTTTTGCATCGTTTTTTTCAGGAGGCAATAGGCGCCTCAGCCCTACTTACGCAAAGCATCACCTTACAGGTTATTGGTGGCTGCTATCAGCGGTTTCTCCTTCCGGATACCATCGCCGTAGCGGTACCTGTCGTTCACGGTTACAGGCAGGCGACCACGAGCTGGCAGCTTCCCGAACACAACCCGGGCTGCCGCCTGCTGTGCATGGAAAAGGGGCTGATAGCCCATGACAAGAGCTCTGCTGTGCTCTATGCCCGGAAACTGGGTCAAGGCGTAAGCATTATCGAAGAGCACTGTTATAGTAGGTTTGCTGCGGATGATGTCCTGCATCAGGGCAAGCGCCTCATCCGAATATCCCAGCTTATAGCTTGGCCGCATAGAAGGACCATAAAGTGAAAGCAGTACCACATCATAATTTTGCAGCTTCTTCCTGAGTTGCCTGGTTTCTTTGGCATTTGCCTTCCGCGATATAAAATAGGCTTTTGTATGGGCATGTTTTTTTGCCTCGCGCTGGAAAGCAGTTACACGCCGGGCACCCACCGATACGGTGGCGATGCGGAGCTTGCGTCGCTGGCGTAGCGGCACTATCCGTTTTTCATTCTGCAGCAGCGTAATAGCCGCTTCGGCCAGCTCGCGGTTGGTACTGTCTGATGCAGGCGGGTTCAGGTCCTGGTAAAGGTTGCGCAGTTCTATGGGTTTATAGTTGTCCAGCCCAAGCCATTGCTTGGCCGCGAGCACACGCTTGCATTTCAGGTCTATTTCCTCCTGGCTCAGATCGCCCCGCGCAATGGCGGTTTTAATAGCCTTAATGGCTTTGGGCACACTGTTCAGGCGCTCCAGTACGTCGTTTCCTGCCATCAGGGCGCGTACTTCGGCTTCGCCGGGCGCAAAGTATTTGGTAACACCTTTCATTACCATGGCATCCGTAAATATCAGACCTTTAAACTGAAGCCGCTCTTTTAACAACCCGGTAACTATAGGTCTGGATAGGGTGGAAGGTACATTGTGAGTGGAATCGAGCTTCGGGATGTGCATGTGTGCCACCATGATGCTTCCCACCCCATACTTTATCAGCTCTTTAAAAGGATACAGTTCAAGCGAGTCGAGGCGGTGCCTGGAGTATGGAATAATGGGCAGGTCGTAGTGCGAGTCGATGTCGGTATCGCCATGACCCGGAAAGTGCTTGGCTGTTGCCAGTATGCCGTTATCCTGCATGCCCTGCATATAAGCCAGGCTTTTCGCTGTCACGTCCAGCCGGTCTTCGCCAAAAGAGCGGTACCCGATGATGGGGTTTGCCGGGTTGTTGTTGATATCGGCCACGGGAGCAAAGTTGATGTGCATGCCCAGCCGCCTGAATTCCTGAGCTACTTCAGCCCCCATTTTATAGATCACCCCGTTATCATCAATGGCGCCCAGCATTTGCTGGAACGGGTACTGCACGGTGCTGTCCAGGCGCATCCCGATGCCAGTCTCGGCATCCATGGCTATCAGTAGCGGTACGTTGGCGGCTGCCTGGTACTGGTTGGTCAGCTTTGCCTGGCGCACCGGCCCTCCCTGGAAAAAAATAATGCCTCCTACCTGGTAGGTCTGGACAAGTCGCATCACATCGGCTTCATATTTCGGGCCTTTGTCAGAAAAAGCCTCTATAATCATGAGCTGGGCAATGCGCTGGTCGGGGGTAAGGGTGTTAAATACGGAGTCTACCCAATGCGATGTGGGGTTCTCGAGTGCTTCGATAATGCTGGCGGGGCGTACGTACGGGACACGCTCTTTGGGTTGCAGGTCTTCGGCATTGGCATGGCGACGGGTGTCTGCTCCTTCGCATCCGGCAAATAAGGTAGCCAGTAAGATGAACAGCAAACCAAAGTATAGCTTTACAGTAGGGTGAGTATGAGCGCAGCGCATA
The DNA here is from genome assembly GCA_036516435.1 of Pontibacter sp. GTDB lineage: Bacteria > Bacteroidota > Bacteroidia > Cytophagales > Hymenobacteraceae > Pontibacter. The sequence continues at coordinate 1,247 of DATBUF010000262.1, read as the reverse complement.
GTTTTGTTGAACACACCTCTACTTACTTTTAATAGCTGATTTGGTTATAACTATAGCCGTATTTTGCCGAAATTATACCGGCTGGGCCGTTAGACAGCAACCAAACTATAGTTTCGTAAGTCAAATTTAACTACTTTTTGAACAGCATACACCTACAACACTAATGAGAAAGGGATACGGCATACGCAGCGAGTCGCAGCAGGAGAGCACCCGTTTTGCCTATAGTTTTCTGCCGGGCCTGCTGTTTGTGCTGCTGCTCTGGCTCATACACCTGCTTACCTTTCTTACGCATGCCGACCTGGCTTGGCTCGGGGTATTTCCGCGGAGCTTCTTCGGGCTGGTTGGGGTGTTCCTGAGCCCTTTGATTCATGCCGACCTGAAACATCTGCTTTCCAACTCGTTTCCGCTGGTGCTGCTTTCAGGCTTTATACTTTTTATGCACAAATGGCGGGGCGTGCGTGTGCTGGTGCTGGTGTATGTACTGAGCGGCGTACTTACCTGGTTTATCGGGCGACAGGCGTACCACATCGGGGCAAGTGGGGTGGTGTACGGCATGGCTGGTTTTCTGCTGTTTCAGGGGACGTTTACCCGCGACCGGGGAGCGCTGGCCATCGCTTTTGCTGTGTTGTTTTTATACAGCGGGTTATTTTACGGGCTGTTTCCGAAAGAAGAACGTATCTCGTGGGAGGGCCACCTGGCCGGGATGGTGGCCGGCCTGGTAGCTGCCCTGCTCTACGGACAGGCAGCTGCTAAAAACAAAATTACTGAGGAGGGAGTAAAGGTGCAGGCAGCGGTAACGCAGAACCACGTAAGCAGTACGTTCATACCTTATTATATGCACTTTACCTTACACTATAGTTCTGGCAGCCCGGATAGCACGAGGCAGTATACGTATACGCTAACGCCTGCTGTTACGCCAGAGCAGCCACCAACCAGGCTACAGTATTCTTCGTCTCTAAAGAAGCAGAAATAACCCTACATTTATCCATGACCAACAAACAGTTTACGAAGGAGGAGCACGCAACGCCAACCACAGAAAAAGAAAGCAAATGGCCATTGCTCGTAACCGCTATCATTATCGGCGGGCTGATACTGTCTTACTTTATCTTCCCGGAATTTAAGCAGACCATACAGGAAGGGTGGACCATTTTACTGAGCGGCGATAAGCAACGGATTTCTGACTGGGTGAGCCAGTTTGGCTTCTGGGGTCCTCTGTTCATTATACTGGCCATGGTTGCCCAGATGTT
>DATBUF010000261.1:0-1823 GCA_036516435.1 Pontibacter sp. | reverse complement strand
GTAAAGCCGCTACCGAAAGCTGCCATGCATACCAGGTCCCCTTCCTTAATACGCCCTTCCTGCACGGCCTCGCTCAGGGCCAGCGGCACAGAGGCTGCCGTGGTGTTGCCATACTTGTGTATGTTGCTCATTACCTTATCCGGCGACAAGCCCATCTTCTGCTGAATGTAAGAAGTTATGCGCAGGTTGGCCTGGTGCGGGATAAGCATGTCAATATCAGTTGGTTTATAGCCATTTTTGTTAAGTGCTTCTTCAATTACTTCCGGGAAGCGCGTAACTGCATGTTTGAAGACCATATTGCCGTTCATGTACGGGAAAATAGTGCCCTCATCAATCATTTCGTGCGTCAGGCGGTCTTTCTTGTTGCTGCCCGGGTCTAAGGTTGCCAGCTCCTCGGCAAACTCACCATCAGCGTGCAGGTGCGTGCTCAGGATGCCCCGATCCGTGCTCTCGGAAGGGGTAAGCACTACAGCGCCGGCGCCATCTCCGAAAATAACCGATACGTTACGGCCACGGGTAGAGAAATCCAGCCCGCTGGAGTGGATCTCGGAGCCAACTACCAGCACATTGTTGTACATGCCTGTTTTAATGAACTGATCGCCTACCGAAAGGGCATACACAAAGCCAGAGCACTGGTTACGCACATCCAGGGCAGGTATTTCCTTCAGGCCAAGTTCGCGCTGCAACAACACTCCGGAGCCGGGGAATACATAATCCGGGCTGAGCGTGGCAAAAATGATCATGTCCAGGTCAGTGGCTTCGAGGCCAGCATTTTTAAGGGCCATACGGGCGGCATTGGCACCCATGTTGGCGGTGGTATCGGTGCCCTCTGTAAAGTAGCGGCGTTCTACTATGCCTGTCCGCTCACGTATCCACTCATCTGAGGTCTCCATTACTTGCTCCAGGTCTTTGTTGGTTACCACCCGCTCGGGTACATAGTGGCCAACGCCGGCTATTTTTGAATTGCGCATAGTTATAGTTGTTAGGTTTTCAAATATACTGTTATTTCATGAATTTAGATGCGTCTAAAAATAAATTTCTATAGTTGTAAGCTATTGCTGCCTGTTTAGAATCAGGGTTACTGCCTGCAAAAGCCTGTCTTCTTCACTGTTCCAGAATGCCGTTTCGGGTATTCCAGTGCTATAGAAAGTTAGACTGTAAAACTCTGATTCCAAATTGTTAATGCTATAGTTGTTAAAGTCTATACTTAAGCCAGCACTGTGGGCTGACAGGATGTCATTCCACAACGGGTTGTGCTGCATCAGTATCGGTAATCCATAGGCCATATACTCGTAAAGTTTGGTAGGGATGCACCGGAAGGTACTCTCGTTTGGCTGGTACGGCAGCAGTCCGATGTCGTGTGTGGCTATAGCTTGTAGTATCTCCGGGTGCGGTACCAGTTTGCCGCCGCCAACTATAGTGATGTAAGGCTTGTCGGCTATAGTTTGTCTGAGCTGCTGTAGTGTGGGCTCATGGGCACAGTAACCGATTATAGTTAGTGTTACGTTCGGTTTCTGCCGGTGCCAGGTATCTGCCAGCGCAATGGCCTCAAAGATGCCGTAAATGCGCGAGATGGTACCCGAGTACAGTAGCCGTACCCTTCCGCTGTTCAGTTGCACCGGAGTAAGCCGTGGTTTATAGTCTGCAGTGGGCTTATACTTGTTTTCAACTATAGTAAAGCGGTTACCAATAAAAGGCAACTCATCTGCATAGCTCTGCTCAGCTAAAAAGAAGTGTGCTATAGTTGGTGCCGTCAGGTTTTCTATAGTTCGTACACCTTTTGCTAACAGCTTTTTCAGTACAGGGTTGTAGCTGTCCTGCGC
>DATBUF010000260.1:0-5058 GCA_036516435.1 Pontibacter sp. | reverse complement strand
GATCATAAATGAGATGGCCGGCTCGGGTGGCGATCTGCTTCCGTACCTGTTCCGCAAAATGGAGATCGGGCCATTGGTAGGTACCCGGACCTGGGGCGGACTGGTTGGTACCTGGGACACGCCTGCTTTTGTAGATGGTGGCCGTATGGTGGCCCCACGTGGAGGCTTTGTAGATGTGAATGGCGAATGGGCTGTAGAAGGCGAAGGGGTGGCACCGGACATCGAGGTAATGAACAAGCCGGCAGATGTGATAGCAGGGCGTGATTCGCAACTGGAGCGTGCCGTGGCAGAGGCCCTGAAGCTGCTTGAGACAAATGAAGTAAAACTGAAACCAGAACCTGCCCCGCCTGTGCGCTGGAAACGTCCGGAAGGTTGGGAGAAAGAGGCTGGAGGAAATACTAAAGTTCAATAAAGAAGCAAAACAGCACCAAAAGAGACCGGCACATGTCGGTCTCTTTTGATTTTAGTACCATTCTGATCAGGCCTTAATCTCGCTAACCTGACTTATCAGCAAGTCGTTAACTATAGTGGAGCCTACTAAGAAGATGGGGAATAAAAGCGCTTTATACCGTTGGCTTGTTTTATGGTGTGTGTTACAGGCAACAGGCACTGTAAGCGGGTCTGCACAGGGTCTTTCAGCAGAGGTTTTTGCAGGAACATCCTGGAGCTTGCCCTTGCGCTTAACCATAAAACAACCCGGCGAACCTGATATTGTGTTTACCGCCCGCTATAAAACGCGCCCCTGGAGAGGTGCGCCCTACTATGCCTACCGCATTGGCTACCAGCACTGGACGCTGGAACTGGTGCATCATAAGCTTTACCTGGAGAACCCTCCTCCCAAGATCGGACATTTTGAAGTATCACATGGGTATAACCTGGCCCTGGTGAGCAGGAACATTCCTTTCACAACGGATCCGTCTCTTGTCAGGGTAGGAGTAGGGTTGGTGATTGCGCACCCCGAGGGGAGGATCAGAGGAAGAGCTATAAACCCGGTCCGTAGTTTTTTAGGAGGCGGCTATCATTTTTCAGGCGTATGTTTTCAGGCGGTGGTTGGTCCCCGGCTGTACATAAGCGAGCATTGGTTTATCCGGCCTGAGGCCAAGTTAACAGCAGCCTGGGCGCAGGTGCCTTTAGCTGGCGGAGGCAATGCCCGCGTTCCGAATGTTGCCTTTCATACCTTGCTGGGTGTGGGCTACCGGTACAAACGCTAAACTATAGTTTACATGCTCACCTGGCTTCAATTCCTGAACCCTACCTGCCGCCATTTCATCTGTTCAAGTTCGTCCATTACTGTTGCAGCCAACCCTTCTAAAATGCGACGCTTATCCTGCGGAAATTTCCGGGGGCTGTGATCGGCGACAGCAACTGCTCCGATGTTATAGCCATCTGGCGTGCAAATAGGGGCAGCGGCATAAAACTGGATACCAAGCTCTCCGTGAACTATAGGGTTTGTCAGCAGGCAAAGCTCTTCTTTCGCATTCTCAAATACAGTAACCGTGTCTTTCAGAATGGCGATGGAACATAAACTGATTGCCCTGTCAACTTCACAGGCCAAAATGCCGACACTTGCATTGGTATATACCGCGGTGTTATCCACAAAATTAACGAGCGCGACAGGTGTATGGAAAATATGGGCAGCCATTCTGGCAATATGCTGAAATGTACCGGAGTGCTCATATTGGCTTGTTAGCCCGTAGCTATACAGTCTTTCCAACCTTTCTCTCTCGGAGTTATTCACTTCATCTATCATCTTACTGTGCGCTTAGAGGTAAAAGCTTCGTTCAGGTTACAGGCCGGGGCTGGATACCTGTTCTTCTGCTATCAGCCTGATGTCTTCACTTGTAATTGGTTTGTGTATAAAACGGGCTACGATGGGGTATGCCTCAGCCCGCATAATATCTGTTGCATCGAGCGAAGAAGTCAGGATAAAGACTTTAAACTTGTCTGACAAGGCAGGAAGTGCAGAGAGGGCATCCAGGAAGTCCCAACCGCTCATCACCGGCATGTTCAGGTCCAGAAATATAAGCCGGGGCAACACAGTTTCTGCCTGCAGCTGCTGTAGTGCCACTGTGGCATCCAGGAAACAATGTACGTCCCAGGTGTCGCTGTCAAAGCTGAGGAGGGATTGCGTGACAAATATGCTTAAAGGGTCATCATCAATAATGTACACTTTCATTTATAAACGTTATTTTAGAAGGTAAATCAGAAACCTGGTGCCAACACCAACCCAGCTCGACACTTCCACATGGCCACCCATGGCTTTCAGGTGCGCGTTAACCAGGTACAAGCCGATGCCTCTGCCTTTCCGGTCGGTATGGAAGCGTTTGTAGAGCTTAAAAACATTGTCGCCTGCCTTGTTTATGTCGAAGCCCGTACCATTATCTGAGACAGAGAGGAGTACACCGGACTGTGATTCACCTCTGCATTTTATAGTTACGTGCAGCGGGCGCTCATCCGACCTGTACTTGATGGCGTTGGAAAGCAGGTTATGGAAGATACTATAGAGGTAGGCTCTGTTTGCTTTAACGATAGTACCTGCCGCCACATCAGTGGTAATGGTGCCGCCGCAGCTCTGAAGCGGCTCCTGGAAGGAGACTATAGCCTGCTGCAGTACAGCATAAATATCAACAAGCTCCTTTTCTAAACTATCCCGTTTGTCGCGGATGGTAAGCACCGTACTCAGGTCTTTCAGAACTACATCAAGCTGCAGCACATTTTCATGCAGGTGTTTCAGAGACTGGTGAAATAAAGGCGAGGCTTTATCAGCTTTTGCGATGATGCCGGACAGGCCCAGGGCATTGGCAACAGGTGCCCGCAGGTTATGCGATACAATGTAGGTAAACTGCTGCAGGTCGTTGTTCTTCCGGTAGAGATCTTTTGCCAGTTTTCTGAGCTCTTCCTGAGAGGTTTTCAGCGACGTAATATCTGTCATCACCTCTATATGGCCCGTTCGCTCTCCCTTTTCATCAAACAGGGCTGTAACCTCTGCTGAGATCCAGACTTCCTCTGCGTTTTTCTTTACATTCAGGATCTCAAAAGAAATCTTTTCCCCGTTATTCAGCTTATCCTCCTGCGATAAGAACGTATTTATATCTGTTTTGGAGCAGTGCAGAAATTCCAATGGTTTTTTTCCGGTAGCCTCGGCAATATCATATCCCGTTAACCTCGTAAAACCTTCGTTCACCCATTCTATCCTATAGTCTCTGTCTGCTATAATTACGCCGTTATTGGTTTTGCTGGCAACCAGCGATAGCTTTTCAAGCTCATGCCTGTTTCTTTTTTTCTCCGATATATCACTGAAATAGATGGATAAACCTTCGTCTGAAGGGAAAGCTTTTACTTCTACCCAGATGGCTCCGGCCTCAAAGTAGGCTTCGAAGTGGGAGGTTTCTCCTGAGTTGACAGCATAATGATAGTGCAGGTAAAACGCTCCCCCTTTCTCACTTGGAAATACACTCCAGATATTCTCCCCAATGTGCTTTGCCCGGTCTATGTTCAGCAATCGTTCCGCTTCCTTATTAATGTAAGTCAGGTTCCAGTCTGTATCGAGCGTAAGAAAGGCATCCGTTATGCTCTCGAAGATGGTGTTCAGTTTCCTGGCCTGCTGTTTTATGATCTCGTGAGACTCAACTATAGGAGTAATATCCTTGGCAATGGTTTGTACGCCTATTACCTCGTCGTGCACTATGATAGGGTGCTTCAGTGTGTCGTAAGTCCTGTTTTTTCCATTTACAGCTATTTCCAGCTGGCACCGGACAGTCTCGCCGCTAAGTGCCCGTTGCAGGTATTGTGTGTTCAGGGGAGCTATAGTTGCGGGCAGGTAACAGGTTGCAGCAGCGCCGGATACAAACTTACTTTCACAACCAAAGGCTTTCTTAAACTGATCGTTTGCCTCGGTAATCATGCCGTATTTGTCTTCCACAAACAGCACATCAGGGCTGGTGTCGAACAGCGTCTTGTACCGTTGCTCACTCTCAATGAGGCGTTGCTGGTGCATTTTCTGCTCTGTTATGTCGTAACCTATAAAGTAGAGGGTGCCATCCTCCTCCGGCCAGGCTGCCGTCCAGCGAACAGACACTATCTGCCCATGTTTATGTATAAACCGATTCTCGAAAATCCCAGGCTTACGATCCAGGCTAACATCCTGCACAAACTGCCTGGTAGCCCTAATATCTTCCTGATGCAGAAATTCTACGTAGCGTCTGCCAATCAATTCTTTACGCTGGTAGCCTATGATTTTCTCACATGCGCTGCTCACAGCTAGAATGTAGCCTTCTCCATCAATATGCCCGATCAGGTCGCTGGAGTGCTGCATTAGTTTTTCGATACTGGTGTGGCTCTGGCTCATTTGTGCTTTCTGGTTATTTCTTTATACTGTATTTTTATAAAGAAATTAGATTGTGGTAGATGTGTTTAGCAATAATTTAAATTCTGAATTTTTGTAAAATTAAGGAAAGATGTTTAGGAAAAGGGTGATCTATGTCACTAGTAACTATATAATTCAGAGATTTTTATCAGAATATTGCTGACTATGCCTGGAGCCGGTAGATGGTGGTGTAATTGTGTTATTCAGGTATGTTGTCTTTGATATCAGGAGGTGTGGTTTATACTTTTGATAGATTTGAGGCAAGGTGCTGCAGCAACTTTCTCAGAACTTAGGTAACCTTCTTTCTGATGCGGCAAACTATAGCAAAGCATGCCTCCGAGGCTGCAGGAAGACCCGCCTTGGAGGCATGCTTTATCGCATTGAAGTGTCGTGCTCCGGCCAGCTATAGTTCTGGCAGGTAGCGTACCTGTATCCGCCGTTGCTGGTAACAGGTTATCTGCCAGGGGTTGATGTTCGTGCAGGCAGGGGCGATAAGTTGGCCGGTGGGCTGGTGCTGCCAGTTCCTGCTTTGGTAATGCGCCAGATCACTCCTGTGCCCGGTATTGGTAGCGGAAACGGACCCGCCGCCGCCACATCGCCATGAATCACCCCAATGTCTACTACATAAAGCGTGGCACCATCCGGCGAGAACCTGGCTTCTACCGGGTGCCGTGGCCCCGCTGTTTTAACGT
>DATBUF010000259.1:0-10920 GCA_036516435.1 Pontibacter sp. | reverse complement strand
CAGAGAAGTTAAGCCCGGACGCGCCGATGGTACTGGTCTCACAGCCGGGAGAGTAGGTGGCCGCCAACCCCTTCAAACAACACCCCTTGTCCCGCAAAGTCAAGGGGTGTTGTCGTTTGTAGCCTGCTCCAGGAGAAAGGGCGTTGTCTTCCTACTCTATTTTTTTGTCATCCTGAAAGGAGCTTGCGGGCTTGTAGCATTAGCCTAACCTGCGGAGGGAGAGGCCCTCTTTCTCCACCAAGATGCTTGACAGCATGACAGTAGGTGTTGGACCTGTTTGCTTTGAATGAAATGGCCTTAGGCTCCCAAGAAGGGGGTAAGTAGGAAAGAGATGCGAGGCCAGGCAAGTATAACAGTTCCTGGAGAGTAGGCAGAATCGTACATCCTGGGCTAAGGCAGCATTGGCCGGTCGCCACACCTGCACATTAGGTCAGAGAGCAGGTAATCATCCACCATCCACTGGCTCCCTGCACTGCTATAGCTAGGGCTTTTAGTAAAAGCTCATTGGTATAGTGTACTAAAATAATCAAATAGAAAAGCCCTTGCAGTAGATCTGCAAGGGCTTTTCTATTTGATAGTAATTCTATTAATTAGCGATGAACTTAGGATGTAGTAAATTGGTGATTGAAAAAACCTCATCCCATTTAGACTGCTCAATCAGCTTTCTTTCCAGTACTGTTATCTGATGTACAGACTTACCTGTTTGTAAAGCTTCCTTTGCAATAGCAGAGACAGTCTCGTAGCCTAGTATGGGGTTCAGAGAAGTAACTATACCAATGCTATTCATCACCATATTCTTGCAAATCTCCTCATTTGCTGTAATGCCTACTACACATTTGTCTGTGAGGGTCTGGCAAGCATTGGATAGGTAGCTTAATGATGAGAAGAGACTGAAGGCAATTACTGGCTCCATTACGTTTAGCTGTAACTGTCCTGCCTCTGCTGCCATGGTTATAGTTACATCAGAACCTATTACGAAATAGGCCGTCTGGTTTACAACTTCAGGAATAACAGGGTTTACCTTACCCGGCATAATAGAAGAACCAGGCTGCATCCTCGGTAGATTGATTTCATTCAGGCCTGCTCTTGGACCGGAAGAAAGTAGTCTGAGATCATTGCAGATCTTAGATACCTTAACGGCGCATCTTTTTAGAACGCCAGAAATCTGCACATAGGCACCAGTATCACAGGTCGCTTCTATAAGGTCTTCAGCCAGCACTACAGGTATACCGGTGAGTTCCCTGAGGTGACGCGTAACTATTTCCGGATATCCTTCAGGCGCATTGATCGATGTACCTATTGCAGTGGCTCCCATATTGATTTCGCAAATTAACAGGCGCGCTTCTTCCAGGCGTTGTATATCCTCTCTTATAGTTGTTGAGAAGCCATTAAATTCTGCACCAAGTGTCATCGGAACGGCATCCTGCAGCTGCGTGCGTCCCATTTTCAGTACATCCTTAAACTCCTCTGCCTTGGCTGCGAATGCTTTCTGTAGATTATTCAACGCTTCAATGAGACCACCTATTTTGATGTATAATGCCAGGCGGAATGCTGTGGGGTAGGCATCGTTGGTAGACTGCGAGAAGTTGACATGGTTATTAGGGTGCAGGTGCTCGTAATCACCTTTTTGGTACCCCATTAGCTCCAGGCCAATATTGGCTATTACCTCATTAGCGTTCATGTTTACTGATGTACCGGCACCGCCTTGTATCATATCAGTTACAAACTGATCGAGGTATTCGCCTTGTATTAGCTTATCACTCGCCTGGCAAATGGCATCAGTAACCTTGGCGCTGAGCACTCCGCACTCCAGGTTAGCCAGAGCTGCGGCCTTTTTTACATAACCAAACGCCTGAATCAGGAGTGGCTCTCTTGAAATAGGTAAGCCGGTAATATGGAAGTTTTCGAGGGCTCTAAGTGTCTGTATACCATAATAAACTTCGTTCGGGATGTTTTTTTCGCCGAGGAAGTCATGTTCTTTTCTGAAACTACTCATTATGTGTAATTGTGTTTTATACTTCAAAATAAGGTTAATCAGCAGATACGCCTGCTTCGGACTGCGGTAGATTTATATGCAAGGCAGCTGCTGTATCCATAATAATCTGGGTGGCATATTTTTTATTGCAGCGCAGAACACCTGTGTAACTGTATTCGTTAACCAGGCTTTGATTTACAACTAAACGACCTGCAAACTCTCCGTACTGCTTCACTATTTCGGATTGAACAGCAGTAAGCTCCTCTTTCCTCTTTTCTGTCTCAGCTGTTCGGAACGGCCTTTTAAAGTAGTTGTTCGGGTACTCATGAGAAATGTGCTGTTCTTCTACTCCTTTTACAGCCTGCTGAAGTACATTTCTCAGCTTACTTTCATAAGCCGGGCTTTTAAGTCTCCCGTGTATGCCTTTGGTATGGTTTAGCCATTCGTGCAGATCCACATCCGGCATACTAGCGAGTTCTACCAGTGCATCGTTAGGGATAATGAACGAGGATGGCTTATTTAAATTTTGCCCCAGCTTCTCACGGAACTGGTAAAGTGCCTTAAGAATAAACTGCTTGTCATAAGAAAGGCGCGACGCATTTTTAAGGCGCAGGTGCGGGTTCTCGGATTCTGTATACCTGATATTCTCAAGCAGCATGTTCTCTTCCTGCAGCCAGTGCTGGCGTCCTGCTTTTTCTATTTCAGACAAAAGCTTGTCTTTTACCTGATGCAGGTAAATAACATCAATAGCCGCATACTGAAGCTGCTGTTCTGTAAGTGGGCGCTTGTTCCAGTTGCTCGATTGCTGCGATTTGTCTATCTCTATGTTAAACTCTTCTTTTAACACTGTAGCCAGCGAGGAGCGCTCATAGTTCAGTATTTTAGCTGCTACATCAGTGTCCATCACATTCCGGATACGGCAGCCCATCTTGTCGAGCAGCAATATATCGTTGTTAGAATGATGGATTATCTTAGTGAGTGCAGGGTTCTCCAGTAAATCAAAGAAAGGTTGCAGGTCCGGTAATGGGAAGGGGTCTATAATATAGCATAACCCTTTGCCTGCAGTTACCTGAATAAGGCACAAGTTAAAGCCATAGGTATAGCGATTCTGGTCAAACTCCAGATCAAGGGCAAGCTCATGGCTGCTACTCAGATCGGCGACAGCTTGTAACAGTTCGTCAGGCGTGCTAACCAGCTTTATTGTAATCGTATTATGTGATAGGGTCGTAAATTCCATTCCCTAAATTTAACAAGTATTATATTTTGTGCATCATAAAAAGGGAATGTTTTGAGGACTTAACCGCTGAAATACTGCTTTATCTGAAAAACACAAAAGTCTCTGCCGTTTAGAGGCAGAGACTTTCAGGATTTATGATAATAATAGAAACTATTGCTGTGCAGGCGGTACTTCATCCACTACCCCATCGTTTACAGTTGTATCCTGTACGGTAGTAGTATCGGTTTCCATATCCATGTCTGAGTTCATATCTGTTTCAGTGTCAACTTGCTCAGTTGTTTCTGTTTCAGTTGTATTTTCGCTACCGCCACATGCTGTAAAAGCTGTTAAAGCAAATACGACAAAGGCTGACTTCCATATCTTTTTCATAAGTAACATTATTAGTTAAACAACCAATTTTGTACATGTTTATACGGAAGCGTGCTACAAGTAACCCTGGTTAAGGGGGAAATTGTACATTTTTAAAGTTAGTGGCCCTAAACAGTAAGTGAACGGACGTTTTCTACTGATTAGGGACGCAAATCTTGTAAAAGCATGTATATAGTACGTCAGCAGCCTTGTTTTAAGGATTAAAAAATTTGCCAGATTTTTTATATTCCTCCAGCAAGTACTACATGCCGCAACTATAGGTTCTGCCCTATAGTTGCAGTTGTGCTATCCTGTAGCTGTATCATCTTATCACGACGTGCTTTAAACTCGGAGCCCTCTTTCCATTGCGGGTACTCAGCTGCGTTAGCAATCCGGTAGCCTACCTTGAAGAATAATTGCAAGTCTTCTACAGCACCGCTCAGGTTCCAGTCCGGCCGTACCTCGTCTGATAGTTTGTGGTAGTCGTTAGCGGTATAGTTTTGTTGCCATTTCTCTACATAGTCTGCGGGTTGCCCCTTTGCTTTTACACCAGATCTGGCGTAGAGCGCTGGTACACCCTGCTTGGCGAACTCAAAATGATCGGACCTATAGTAGGAGCCGGTTTCAGGAGACGTTTCCGGAACAATATGCCGGTTTTGCGATTTTGCCTCTTGGGCAAGCACATCCTCCAGCTCGGAGTTGCCGTGCCCTACCACTATCACATCTTCAGTAGGGCCATAGGCATTCAGCACATCCATGTTAATATTAGCCAGCGTTTTGTTCAGGGGGTAGAGCGGGTTGGTTGCATAGTATTTAGAGCCTAGCAAGCCTTTTTCTTCGGCAGTAACAGCCAGGAACAGGATAGAGCGTTTCGGCTTTTCCGGGAGTTTGGTGTAGGCCTCTGCCAGTTCAAGCAGGCCGGCTGTACCGGAAGCATTGTCTAAAGCACCGTTGTAAATCTGATCTCCTTTTAACTGCGGGTCCTTGCCAAGGTGGTCCCAATGGGCAGTATAAACTACAAACTCATCTTTCAACGTCGGGTCCTGTCCCTCAAGTTTGGCAATTACGTTTCTGGATTTTACCTCGCGCAGTTTGTTCTTGATGTTGAAGTTTGCCTTAGCACCTAACGGCACCGGTTTAAAATCTTTCTTAGCTGCGGCCGCTTTCAGCTGTTCGTAGTTCTTGCCGGCTGCTGCAAAAAGCTGCTTTGCCTTTTCGTTTGTAATCCAGGCTTCTACTGCCACGCGGTCCATGTTCTTATTAGGCTTGCTGATGTCGAAGTTCTCGCGGCTCCAGCTACCTGATATTACCTCGTAAGGATAACCGGCTGGTCCTGTCTCGTGAATAATAATGGCAGCAGCAGCTCCTTTCTGGGTAGCGATTTCATATTTATAAGTCCAGCGGCCATAGTAAGTCATGGCTTTACCGCCAAACATGGTGCTGTCGAGTGTGCCGGCTTTGCCCGGGGCAGGTACAGGCGGATCGTTGATCAGCATAACTATAGTTTTACCTTTCACATCCAGCCCTTTGTAGTCATCCCAGCCATACTCAGGGGCAACTATACCATAGCCCACAAACACCATCTCAGAATTATTGACATCTATAGTTGGTACAAACCTGCGGGATACAGCCACATAATCAGAAGGGAAGTTCAGGTTTATAGTTTTAGCGCCTGCCGTGAAAGATGCTTTCGGTTGTGCTGTGAAGCCGAACATTGGAACTTGCTGCACAAATGTACCATCCGGGTTGCCGGGTTGCAGGCCCATTCTCTTGAACTGGCGTGTCAGGTAGTTTACAGTAGAGTCTTCGCCGGCAGTACCAGGGCCCCGGCCTTCAAAAGCATCTGAGGCCAGTACGGTGGTATAGTTCAGCACATCGGCTGCTGTAATGCTGTTGAGGGCTGCGCTCAGGTTTGCTGTATCAGGAGCAGCTGCAGTAGCTTCAGTTTCTGTCCCGGAATCTTCTTCTGCAACCTGACGTGCGTTCTCGTTGCAACCAAAGGCCATACCCGCGAGGAGTATGCCTGCAAAAAAGGTGTTTCTCATAGTGCGTTGAGTTGGTGTAACTACTGTAAAGATATCAGACTTTGTGAATTAAACTATAGTTTGTGCACTTGTACGGAGCAGCCGGCTATATAGGTGTAAGCAACTATAGTATGATGATCCGGCAGGAGTGTGCCGTACCTTGTTATTCCTTCAGTAGCTTGGTGCGGTACACTTGCTCCGGGGTCTGCACGGTTAGCAGGTACACACCGCCAGGGATAAGTTGCCCTGTATTAAGCCTGTAGTAACCATCCGGAGTCAGGTGCTGTGCTGAGAAGGCTTGCTGTAGCACTGCTTTTCCGTTAAGATCTGTAAGTGTAACATACGCCTGTGTACCAGCTATAGTCAGCCGGATGTGGTCTGTAAACGGGTTTGGTGCTACTTGTGTGGTAAGAAGGGGCGTGGCGGTTTGGATAGTTATCGTTTTTGAGAAGGTGTATGTGCCGGAGTAATCTACTTGCTTCAGGCGATAGTATAGAGTTTGTGCGGGTGCGGGATTACTGTGAGTGTAGGCATAAGCCTGCGGGGTGTTGCTGTTTGCTGTAATGGCAGGTACAAAGGCCAGGGTATGGTAGGTGCGGCCATCCGCCGATGTCTGCACCTCGAAGCCTTTGTTGTCTGATGCTGATACCGTTTGCCACTGGAGTATTACTGCCTGGTTCCGGCGCTGTGCCCGGAACCAGGCTAACTCTACAGGCATGGGAACAGGCGGAGGGGCCAGAGTGTAAGTGCCAAATCGGTTAGAGTTACTATGGCGCAAGGTATACGGTGCCACCTGTTCTCCGGAAACTGTTACAGCTTGGCTGCCGGGAGCCTTGTTATAAAGAGTATATTCTTTCAGCGACATCGCCTTTAATTCCTTTGGCAGAAAACCAAGCTCTAAGTTCATGCGCAGTGCGGTTATATCGTTTGTGCCCTCTCTGCTGATATGATACTGTCGGGTTATACTTTCTGTGCCTGCTGCTATTTCGGTGCTCACGCCGGTTACACGCTCAACTGTAATCCGGCCTGGGTCTATTTCGTTGCGGCTTAGCGTCATGCCGATGTTACCAAAGCGCTCAGGTGTAGTTGTAACTGTCCGGCTGGCTATAACTGTGCCTAACAAATGGGCAGCATCGGTTTCAGGCGTAACTATAGATGCTGCCGGGCCCAGGTAGAGTACATGGGCGCCTGTGTTTAAGTGGCTCCGGGTAATGCTTAGCTCATTTGTAACCGTAACATGCTGCTGTAACAATGCCCCGGCTGTTCCTGTAGAGCGCAGGTTGTAAAATGTAGTGCCGCCACTTACCTCCTGTAGTCTGGAGCCCTGCAGCCAGATCGTGGAAGTGCCTGCCTGGAAATTGCCGGTGTTGCTCCAGTTACCTCCAATGTAATAGTGACTAGCCCCGGCAACTATAGCTCCGCTGTTAAAGAGGCTGCCCCCAACTGTTATGCTTGCCGTACTGATGCTTTCAGAAATTAAGCTGCCATAGTTGATCAGATCGCCTGCTATAGTATGGATATGGGCGCCTGCGAGCAGCGTAGTACCTGTGCCCACCTCTAAGTTTCCTGAAACCGAAAGCGCAGCGGCAGTACTTTTGTTATTGTTACCTGTCAGCCGGAGATGGTGATAAGGTAAGGCAGCTATAGTTTGTCCGGCCACGGCAGTACCATTATACACGACAGTTCCGATACCGCTTGTAAAGTTTCCGTATCCGCTATAGTTGCTGCCAATCTCAAGGCGGGCCGTTTGTATGTCTATAGTTCCGTTATTTACCAAACTGCCCCGAACGCTTATGCTCCCGGCTTCGTTCTGGAGTACGTTACCGCTTTCAATATAAAGTCCCTGGCCCTGTCCCGTCAGGGTAATGTTACCACCCCTGTTAATGAAGAGGGCAAACCTGCGCTTGTTCAGGCCTTCAAGTACCAGAGAGGTAGCAGTAAGTGCGGCCCCGCTTTCAACTATAAGACCTGCGCTTTCCTCGTTGCTGCTGTTGTGGGGCGGAATCAGCCGGATAGTACCACAACTTACGGGCCCTGTTATGCGCACATGGTGGCCGTTTAATATCTCCACGGCTTCTCCTGCTTCAGGTAGTCTATTTCCCTGCCAGGTTGCTCTGTCGCTCCAGGCGCCACTTTGGGCGGATCGGACCTGGGCATTGCATAGCTGGGTGCAGTATAGAAGCAGGAAGAGCATGCAGGTAGCAAGTCTTTTCAGAAGGGCAGGCACTCTATTGTCCCGGCGGGTTCCTGAAGTGGGTGTACATGAGGGCGGTGCGGTCGCCATAGTTACATAATGATTAAGGTGAATTGAATCTTATGTAATAGAATATCGCTCTGTGTCTGTTAACCGAGGATATTAGGCCAGGTGTGCTATTGGCACAGGTGGGTACAAACAGGTGTGGCTAAGCCCTGTAATAGATGCGGCTCATGGTGCTGTCATAGGGGTCGTAGCCGGGGCGTGTTTTGGAAAACCGTTTATCCAGTATCCTCCACTCTTTAATGTCGCTTAACAGGAAGCAATGCCAGCCTGCCTTGATTCCGGTGCCACCTGTTGTTTCGGTGCTCCAGCCGCAGAGACAATCTTGCTTTGCCTGATTCTGACCAAGCAGGTGTGGCTCTATAAGGTAGGTATGGCCGCTATAGTTGAGTTCTACAAACAGCCTTGCGCCAATTGCTTTCGATAATTCTTCCAGCAGTACGTTGCTCATAGCTGATCTTTATTTAAATATACAAACCAGGAAGTACGTCAGCCTGGAAGTAAACAAAAAGCACCTGTTACTGGGTGTTTTATAAAGCTAGCTATAGATAAGGAGCATAAACAGGAAATTATTCCGGCAAAAGTAACTTGTAAAACAGCGTTGTTTTTAGTGAACAGATTCTCGTAAAGTGCCTCCAAAGGCGTGTAGCAGCCAAAATAAGGTGCCGGTAAGAGGTGAAAAGTAACATTTGTAACGCTGCTTCAGTTGGGCCATCCGGAGCGTGTGGTAGGCTTTGTGCATGTAAAGTATACTGCTGGAAGGATTTCTTGCAGATATAAAACTATAGCTCCAAAAATCAGTTTAGAGTAAGAGTATTATATGTATAACAGGCATATTAGTAGATATAGATTAAAGGTATGTTGTTGTTAGCTAGATGTATTTGCTTATGCGATTATGTGTAATTTGATTTCTTGTAAATACCTTTAACTTTGCCTTAAACTTTTACCTGGATTTCCTATGGATAGATATAGTTATATTGCTAACGCACACGGGGATTACATAGATGAGCTGTACAAGGCTTATCAGCAGGATCCGGAGTCAGTTGATTTCGGCTGGCGCAAATTCTTTGAAGGATTTGAGTTCTCAGCTACTTATACAGAAAACGGGCATGCTGCCGCAGAAGCAACAAGCACCAGCCCCGGAAAAGCAACTACAGCAGGTGAGCCTGATAAAGAAGTTGCTGTTCGCAATTTAATCCACGCATACCGCACACGTGGTCACCTGCGTTCCAACACAAACCCGGTACGTCCTCGCAAAGACCGCAAAGCGTACCTGGACCTGGCAGATTTTGGCTTGTCAGAGAAAGACCTGGATACTGTATTTCAGGTTGGCGAAGTAATTGGCATCGGGCCGGCTACATTGCGCGATATAGAGGCTGCGCTTAAAAAGATTTATACAGGCCCTATCGGTTTTGAGTACATGTACATCCGCGATCCGGAGGTGCTGGACTGGTTTAAGAAGAAAGTAGAGCGTGAATTCCTGAGCTTTAACCCGGGCGCAAACTATAAGAAGCGTATCCTTTCTAAGCTAAACGAGGCTGTTGTATTTGAGAACTTCCTGCATACAAAGTTCTTGGGGCAAAAGCGCTTCTCACTGGAGGGTGGCGAAACAACTATTCCCGCACTGGATGCTGCCATAGACCGCGCATCGGAGCTTGGGGTAGAAGAAGTGGTAATCGGGATGGCACACCGCGGTCGCCTGAACGTGCTGGCCAACATCATGGGCAAGACTTACGAGCAAATCTTCTCTGAGTTTGAAGGCACTGCCGTACCAGACCTTACCATGGGCGATGGTGACGTAAAATACCACATGGGCTTTTCGTCTGAGGTAGTAACGCCATCAGGGCATAAAGTTAATCTGAAGCTGGCGCCAAACCCGTCGCACTTAGAGGCCGTGAACCCGGTAGTGGAAGGCTTTGTGCGTGCCAAAATCGACTCGATGTATGGCAAAGATGCGGATAAGATATTGCCCATACTCATACACGGTGATGCTGCCGTGGCAGGGCAGGGTATCGTATACGAAGTTACCCAGATGGCGAACCTGGAAGGCTACAACACGGGTGGTACCATCCACTTCGTAATCAATAACCAGGTAGGTTTCACGACTGATTTTGAAGATGCCCGTTCTTCTATCTATAGTACGGATGTTTCCAAAATTATAGATGCGCCGGTGCTGCACGTAAACGGCGACGACCCGGAAGCCGTGGTGTTTGCCATGCGCTTTGCCATGGAATACCGCCAGAAGGTGAACAACGACATTTTTATAGACATGGTGTGCTACCGTCGCCATGGCCATAACGAGTCGGATGAACCGAAATTTACGCAGCCGCAACTATACAACCTGATCTCGAAGCACGCTAACCCACGCGAAGTATACAACAAGCAACTCATTACCCGTGGTGAGATTGATGCGGAGCTGGCAGCGAGTATGGACAAAGAATTCCGTAGCATGCTGCAGGACCGCCTGGACATGGTAAAACAAAAGCCACTGCCATACAACTACCAGATCATGGAGAAAGAGTGGCAGGAACTACGTCGCTCCAAACCAGAGGATTTTGCACAGTCGCCGGCAACGGGTATTTCTGCTGAAGCTGTGGAGGCTGTAGGCAAAGCCCTGACTACCCTGCCACAAGGTTTTAAACCACTGAAGCAGATCGAGAAACTGATCAAGGAGCGTAAAGAAATGTTCTTTGAAACCAGGCAGCTTAACTGGGCAGCCGGTGAGTTGCTGGCGTATGGCTCTATCCTGCTGGATGGCAGGATCGTGCGTTTCTCGGGCCAGGATGTGCAGCGTGGTACGTTCTCGCATCGCCATGCTGTGTTGCACGATGCTGTAACCAGCGCGCCTTACAATAACCTGAACCATATAGCTGAAAAGCAGGCATCTTTTGAGATCTATAACTCGCTGCTGTCGGAGTATGGGGTACTAGGGTTTGAGTTTGGTTATGCCATGGCTAACCCGAACGCGCTGGTAATCTGGGAAGCACAGTTTGGTGACTTCGCCAATGGTGCGCAGGTCATGATCGACCAGTTTATCTCGGCTACAGAATCAAAATGGCAGCGCATGAACGGGCTGGTA
>DATBUF010000258.1:0-3352 GCA_036516435.1 Pontibacter sp. | reverse complement strand
CGTTATTTTCTCGGACAGCACGCTGCAGGAAATGGCAGCTGAGAAGCCGGCAAACCGCATCGCGATGCTTTCGATAGCAGGGGTGGGTGCTGTAAAGTACGAGCGTTACGGGTACGATTTTGTAAACGAGATCATCAGTTTTATAACCGAAGAGCAGGAGAAAGGAAATAAAGTAAAAGGAGCCACCCACCTGGTAACCTATGACCTGCACCAGAGCGGCAACAACCCCGAGCAGATAGCCCGCATCCGCAACCTGAACCCGGTTACCATCTACTCGCACCTGGCAACACTATATGAGCAGGGCTATGAGGTGGACCTGAATAAGTTTGTGAGCAAGAAAGAGTACCAGGACATACGCCAAGCTATAGTTGGTTTAGGCGCAGATGCCAAACTGAAGGACCTGTACGATGCACTGGGTGAGCAATACGAATACCATAAAATCAGGCTTTCTATAGCTTTGTTTAAGGCAGAAGGCTAGGGTAGAGGAATTTTCAAAAAGAAAGGAGCCGGCTCATAAGAACCGGCTCCTTTGTATTATGAATTAACTATAGATAGTCTATTTCAGAACAGCTATTGGGTCCGGGTTACCATCCACATCACCGATTACAAAGCCGTTAGTATTTACCTTGCCCTGCAGTAGCAGAATACCTGCTACGTGTGGTGCTGCAAAAGAAGTTCCGTTTGCATCGTAGTTCAGGCCTCCTGTTCTGGAAGTGCTGGTTACGGCTACACCCGGAGCTGCGAAGTCTACCGGAGCGCCATAGTTAGAGAACGAACCAAAACGATCATATCTGTCCATTGCAGATACAGTATAAACATTTGGTGCATCTATGCGTGCCGGAGAGTTGTTGATGCAGTCGGTAGCACTGTTGCCCGACGCAATGGCGAACATAATGCCTTTAGCTGCAGCTGTCTTCACCGCATTATCCAGTGTGGAGGAAATACCGCTACCAAGACTCATGTTTACCACATCGCCTGGCGCTGCAACAGCTATAACGTGGTTTACAGCAGCAATAGCACGCGAAAGGGTACCCTGGCCGGCATTGTCGAACACGCGCAGGGCTACTACGGTCGCACCTGAGGCGACGCCAATCATGCCAGAGCCATTGTTTTTAGCGGCAATAATACCGGCAACTATAGTTCCGTGTCCGTAACCATCCTCAACAGACGAATCACCATAAATAAGGGATGCACTTCTGGCTAAGTCTATGTTCAGGTCCGGGTGGTCGGTATCTATACCGGAGTCGATAACCCAGGCCGTTCTGCCGGTACCATCGCCATAACCAACGCGGGCAATGTTCCAGGGCACCAGTTCACCTTCTTTCGGGGTGATCTCAGCATATGCTCCTGTAGCTGGCGCTGGCTCAGTAACTACCGGTGGAGTTGGTTCTGTTGGCGTAGGTTCAGTAGGAGTTGGCTCAGGTGTAGGCTCCGGAGTAGGTTCGGTCGGCTTCTTCTTGCCACCTTTTTCTTTTATGAACTCACCTGTGGTTTTTGGGGGCTTGGCCAGCAGAATTACGCGGTCTTGCTCAATGTAAGCAACTTCCGGATTTGCTTTCAGGTCAGCAAGCTGCTCGTTTGTAAGTTTTGCTGCAAAACCATTAATGGCGCCCTCAAAAGTCTCTTTTACTGCCGACGCTTCAAGATTCAGGTCACGCACCATACGCAAACGTGAGGTTCTTACGGCTTGCAGGTCGCTGTTAGTAGCGTTGGCTGCCCGTGTGGCTCCTGCTTGCTTCATAACAACGATGTACTGTCCTTCGATAGGCTGACCGTGTGATGTGGTGAGGACGGTGCGGTCTGAGTTGAACTGTTGTTCCATCAGTTCTTCTTTCTGGCAGCTGGTTAGAGAAACGGCTGAGGCCAGAACAGCCATGTACACGGCTGCTTTAAATTTGTTTGAGATCATAAAATGGCTTTGGCTAAAAGTTTAATCAAATCGGAATTCTCCTGGATTTTCAAGGTAACCGGCGGCACCTTTCTAAAGTTCAAAAGTTTGTTATTTGTTCGGGATTAATTAATGATGTTGATATGATTGTATTTAAGATATAATTTATTGATTAGTTAAAATCTAGAGGAATATAACTAAAAGAACCTTGCTTGCCAGGGAACAGGACTGATAAGAACTATATGCCCCTGTAGTGGCTTGCAATACGCTTGTTAAGGTAAGTAATACTTTTTATGAATTTAATAAACCAAAGAAAAATATTTTTTCAGGTGTCAGATTGTTTTCATTTAAATAGCACTTGATAGCTGCTGTTGTACTATAGTGTTGCAAGATGTATGAGGTAGTTTATAGCTTTAAAGTATAATTTAAATAATTTGCTAAAAACATTAGTAATTTAAAGCAGGCATTTGTACATTTACATGGATATTGCACTTTGGCATAGTTAAGGTGCAGACAAGGCTAACTTTATTGGCACATATAAGATATGGTAACATCTAACTTAAGATATCTCCGCAAAAAAGCAGGTTATACACAGGCGCAGCTTGCTGAGAAACTCGATATAAAACGCTCCCTGGTTGGGGCCTACGAAGAGGGCAGGGCAGAGCCAAAACTAAGCACTCTGGTTAACATTGCCCGGCTGTTCTCTATAACGCTCGACGAACTGATAACGGCCGACCTGGCAAATACCGGTAGTACCGCAGCTAGTACCAGTACCGGGGGCAAACTCCGCGTGTTGGCGATAACTGTAGACAATGAAGATAAGGAGAACATTGAACTGGTGCCACTCAAAGCAAGCGCCGGTTACCTGAATGGCTACGCTGACCCGGAGTTTATAGAAGAGCTGCCTCGCTTTAAACTACCAATGCTGGGGAACAGCGGCACTTTCCGGGCATTCGAGATAAGTGGTGATTCGATGCTTCCGATCACATCCGGTACAGTTATAGTTGGGCGTTATGTAGAAGACTGGAAAACAATAAAGGACGGAACCCCCTGCATTATAGTTAGCCAGAAAGAGGGAGTAGTATTTAAGCGTATCTACAACAAGCTGGAGGACGGTGCGGTGCTCCGCCTGCATTCCGACAACCCGGTTTACTCGCCTTATGAGCTGCACGTAGCAGACGTGCTGGAAATCTGGGAGGCAAGGTCCTATATCAGTTCTACTTTCCCTATCGCCGATCTCTCGCTGGATAAGCTTTCATCTATTGTGCTGGATCTTCAGAAAGAGATGCAGAAACTGAAGAAAGCATAACGAGCTATTTTGCTGGCTATAGTTTCAAAGTCCTGTGCAGTACGCTGTGCAGGACTTTTTATTTGTGCTCTACAAGCAGGGGAGCAGCTCATTATATTAACAACTGCCTGTTAAAATGCGTAAAGGCTACAGTAAGCATAAACTGGTTGTGTAGT
>DATBUF010000257.1:0-1583 GCA_036516435.1 Pontibacter sp. | reverse complement strand
CGCGCAATCGGTGGCGTAGATCCGCTCGTGCGTCAGCATTACCTCGGCACGCTGCAGGGGCCATTGCTTGCGCTGTGCGTACATGTGCAGGGTAACAACGGTACAGGCCCCAAGGGCACTCATGAT
This sequence comes from Pontibacter sp., assembly GCA_036516435.1. GTDB lineage: Bacteria > Bacteroidota > Bacteroidia > Cytophagales > Hymenobacteraceae > Pontibacter. The sequence goes on along the minus strand of DATBUF010000257.1, from coordinate 1,457 downwards.
GTAGTCGTACGGTGTGGGACCGCTGTCGGTACCGCTGGCAAGACCACTTTCATCAATCATAAATTGCTGACCGCCCATTTGTACGTTGGCCACCAGGCCTGCAGGTGCATCGGCACTTACGGTTACAATGCTGCTCATAGTTGCTTTCAGTTTCTACCACTATACGCAGTTGAGCAGAAGTACAGTTGAGTTATAGTTGAGACGTGGCTCATGTAAACTATAGATTGCTTCTTTGGATTGCTCCTCTGGACATCCATGACTCTGTTATACTATAGTTACCGCTACGCTCAAACTGGCGGCATATTTGTCAAACTATAGCCGACTCAAAAACTCAATGTGAAAACAGTACCGTGCCCAAGCGCAGAGTTTACCGAAATATTGCCCCGGTGCAAACGCATGATCTGCCGCGACAAACTCAACCCAATACCTGAGCCTGTTTTTTTAGTGGTATAAAACGGGATGAAAATCTTCTGCATTGCTTCTTCGGTCATGCCCTGGCCGTTGTCGCTAACTGTAAGGCGGGCACGACTGCGGTCGTCTAAACAGGCCTGTAGTTTTATAGATGCATCATCCTTCTCCTGCACGGCCTCTATAGCGTTCTTCATCAGGTTTATGAGTACCTGCTCCACCATACCCCGGTCGGCAGATAAAAGGATATCTTCTGCAGGAATCTCTATTTTAAGTTGTACCCGGCTTGCCGCCAGCTGCTCCCGCATCAGCATCTTAAGTTCGCGAAACAGTTCCCCTACTTTAAATACTGTTTTCTGCGGAACTGAAATGGTGGTCAGGTTGCGAAAATCGTTTACAAAGCGGATCAGGCTATCGGAACGGCGGCTTATCGTTTGCAGGCAACGGCCCACATCGTCCAGCTCTTCGCGCAGCATGGTTATTTCTTCGGCTTCCGTATCGGTGTAGCTGCTGATCTCTTCGGATGCGCTCGCAGAAAGCGAGGCTATCGGCGTAACAGAGTTCATGATCTCGTGGGTAAGCACCTTGATCAGGTTGTGCCAGGCTTCCATTTCCTTCTCTTCCAGTTCGCGCTGAATGTTCTGGATAGATGCCAGCCTAACCCGGTCGCCGAGCAACGAAAGCTCAATAACGTGCACCGTTAAATTAGCCTGTTCCCCACCCTGCCGCACCGGCACCAATACTTTATCGCCATGCTCCAGTTGCTGCAGCCCCAGTGCCAATTCCGGGCTTACTTTCTGTAGTTCGCTGATGTGGCTGGCTTGCCCCAGGTGCACCAGCTTTTTGGCCGCATTGTTCAGCATCAGTATTTCGCCGTTGGGTTTATAGGTGATAATGCCAATGCCGATGTGCTGTACAATCACTTCAAAGTAATGCAGGTGGGCTTCTTTTTCGGCGCGTACTTCCCGGAACTTCTCCATTACTTCGTTCAGCTGACCTGCCAGTTGTTGCTGGGTTCTGCCTTCGCCGTTTACGTTGAATTGTTCGGT
>DATBUF010000256.1:0-12251 GCA_036516435.1 Pontibacter sp. | reverse complement strand
GCGCTATAGTGCTATAGTTCCAGACCAAGAACGGACAGGTCGCGACCTGTCCCTACAGATCTACCACCACGAGAAAGGCTATGCAACTATAGCTCCTCCAACTATAGTTCAGCAGCTACTATCGAAATGATCACAGTCTTTGGGTTGAGCGCCTTTGACTTGTTGCGGTGCCGCAGGCAATCCGACGCAGGAGGATAGCAAGAAGGCAGCAGCGCGACGCCCAAAGACGGGGCCTCCCGGCCCAGGAGGGCACCAAAGCCAACTATAAAACTATAGGTAAGTAAAGCTCCCAGGATCAGCAGCTGCTATAGTACAACGGCTTAGCTCAAACCAGCAACTATAGCCAACTATAGAACTATAGCTAGTAACGGCAAGCAGCAAAAACTATAGAATAGCAACCGAGAACTGCAGAATAGGAATCGTACCGGTAGCAAACTGCTTAAGCTATTTGCGCGGTACAGCTACCGTACTCCCATTAAGCTCATCCTGATACGACACAGGCTGGAAGAGGTGCTCTTTTAGGCAGTAGCGGTAGCCTTCCACCAGCAGGTGCATCACCAGGTTCTCTACGGCAATCGGCTCGTTTTCTTCTGCTTTGCGTACCCGTGAAAACCGGATATGGCTGGCATCAATAATGGTTACTACACCTGGGCCGAATACCTCTACCAGGTTGCCTTCTTTTATAATGATACCCGTCTCTTCGCTCAGGCCAATGCCGATGTAAGTGGGGTCGTGGGCTACAGCGTGTGCCAGCCGGCCGAAGCGGCCACGCTCGGCAAAATGTGTGTCGATGTACACATTGGTAATAAGGCCGAACCCTTGGGCAGTTTTCATTTCGCCCTTTATGAGAGAGTAGTGTCCGTAGCCATCGTAGATCATCCGGTCAGACATAACTGCTGCACCGGCGCTCGTACCGGATATAATAATCTCCTCTTCGCGGTAGCGCCTGCTCATGATCCGGAGCAGCTCAGTGCCCCCCAGAAACTTAGATAAACGAAGCTGGTCGCCTCCGGTAAAGAAAATGACATCGGCAGATTTAATCCGCTCCAGATTCTCAGGTGTATCAGCTTCGTGTTGCTCGTCTATGCGCATAAACTGCACATTGTTGCAGCCTAGTTCCTCAAAAGCCTCTTTGTAAGCATTGCCTGAATCTACTGCATCAGACGGTTTGGGGGTAGCAGTGGCAATTACTTCTATGTGTGAATGTTTGTCGCACATCTCTGACCGGATCAGTTTAATCAGGCCATCGTCATCGCCGCCACCAAGGGCTATCAGTCTTCCTTTTATTGTCGTCATAAGGGCTATCGGGTAAAAAACTGCTTGTTATACTTTGTTTGGGATGGCTTTGTTGAGCTGTAACCGCTGACTTTTAAACCGGAACAGGCCTGGATACAAGGGTTTGGAAGGTGTATAGCAAGGATACTGGCGCGCTAAGTAGCTCAGGAACAAGGTGTGCTGTACAGCTATCTGTTCGCTTCTGAACACAAAACTGTTCGCCGCCGGACAGTCTTTTTACTTGTATTTACGGATGGGTGTGCGTAATTATCTGATTTTAAGCTAATTACAATGTGTGGCACGTAAAATGCAATAGCCCAATTAGAAATAAAAAAAATTATAAAGCACCAAGCAACCTTTAGATATCGCACACCATCTATTAGTTACAAGAGTCAGAAAATAAAAAATTTATAACCATCTAACTACCTAAAATTATGAAAATCATCGCACTTCTTCTCGCATTAATGTTGGGCTTCGGGTTCATCTTCAAAAAATCAACCATCGATAGAAAAGAGACCAGCTTCCAGCTAGAGCTCAACCAGTACAAATCTTACCCTAACCTGCTGCCTGTAGTAGAGGTTGTAGGACATAAAAGCTAACAGAACGATAACTCCTAACCACCAAGCTACCTAAAACCTGAAACTATGAAGCTCATTATTTTCCTTTTAGCTGTTCTGTTCTTTTTTGTTCTGGCTTTTAAAAAGGCAGCCGACGATATGCGGCAGCTAAGCATGCAGCAGGAACTAAAACAATCAGAAGCTTACCCCAACCTGTTGCCGGTGGTAGAGGTAGTCACTACCCGTAGCTAACACCGGTCGTACCGCAGCCGAACACTACTCTTAATGCCGTTAGTCCAATTAAAACTATGAAAACCTTGCTTCTATTACTTGCTTTGCTGCTGTGCCTTTACCTGGGCCGGATAAAAGCACGCGAAGCAAGAAACCTGATGACGCACACCAACTATCCCGAAATGCTGGTTAGCCCTGACCAGCACCTGCTACAACAGGCTGGTGAACTAACAACTGCCTGATACACCGGGATAACGATCTCCCCTCTCTGACCAGAATTATTAAGCCAGATTTTGCCGCTTATGTTACGAAAAGGCACATAAGCGGCACTTTTTTTACAGGTAAAATGCCTGCTGCTGCTCTAAAAGCATTTTTGTGAAATTGCCCCTGCTTTTTGAGATGTTATGTTAGGCCATGCTTTTGCCTTTTTTAAACGAAAACAGACCGGTAATTTTACTGAACATAAAAGCTAAGGTGTTGAGGCTGAGTGTGAGATCATGAAATTACCTTCGGTAGTTTCTGAGCTAGTACGTGCAAGTTTAAACCCGTTAACAACTATTGCGGACACGAGGCAAGTGGCAGCAGTTACCCCATGCCAGCTCCATTTGCTACAAACCATGAAAACAAACTATACCCGCTAGAGGCTACTTGCACGTAGCAGAAAAGACCCGGTCCCCTCCGGGTCTTTTTTTATGGGATGCTAGTTATTCCCTTTCAGTATGTCAAAAATAGAGGGAGCCTTCTCTTTGCCTTTATCTTTCCCCTTCTTTTTCTTTTTATCGTCTTCGTTGCTGTTGCCGAATGGCCAGATCGAACGCTTCTTCTTTTTCTCCTTCACAATAACATAGCGGATAGAAACCCCTGAAGACAGGTCTACCCAGTTTTCATGATTCAGGTGGAGCGCCGGCTTAATATCGGCAGATAAAAGGAAGGGTAGCCCATTTACTTTGTACTCTAGCCCAAGCATGGCATCGGCTCCGGTAAATACGCCATGGTCTTTCAGGTTGCCCACGTGCGCACCGGCACCCAGGTAGTAGTTAAAGCGCTCGCCCAGCAACGGGAAGTGCCACTCATACAAGGCAGTGCCGCTGTACTCGCGTTCACCTAAACCTGCTATTACTTCTATAGTGCCACGCTCGTTTACTTTCTGTTGCAGCGAAATGCCAAACTTATCACTTTCGATGCGGGGGCCCAGGGCCGTTCTGTATTTCTGGGCGCTGGCCTGTAAACTTACCATAAGGATGAAAAGGAGGAGTAGAGGAAGCTTTAGTTTCATAGTATGTTAAACTGTTGTTTGGAACGGCCATGCAAAAACCTTTCCTGATATCTTAAAATCTATACTTGCACCGGTGTAATTGGTGAATTACTGTATTTAGCACCGGTTTAGAGTGGATTATTTACAACGTTGCCGGTTAAAATTACTTGCCCGAGCGCTGCCATTTATAACAGTGATGATGGCCTCTAATCTGTAAATCTGCGGTTTGCCTTTTTCTGGGCCTGCTTTTTTTTGCTTTCCAGGCGCTGCCTTACTGAGGCCCGTGTTGGCTTCGTAGCTTTTCGTTTCTTTTGCCGGGTAAGTGCCTGGCGCAGGAGTTCGTAAAACCGTGCTATACAGAGCTCCTTGTTCTGCAGTTGGCTGCGCTCCTCCTGGCACACCACCTGCAGGTAGCCTTCGTTGTTAATGCGTTTTGCCAGCTTCTCCTGTATCATGGCTTTTTCTTCTTCGGTAAGTTGCTCGGAGCTTGCCACATGAAACCGTAGTTCTACCTTGGTAGCTACTTTGTTCACGTTCTGCCCGCCGGCTCCACCGCTGCGCGATGCCTGAAATTGTAGTTCCTTCTCAAAATCTCTCTCCTGAATCTCCATAAGTTATGTCGTTGCTGTACGTAAGGGTTGCTTTGCCACGCGTACAAACTATAGTTTAAAGTACAGGTGTAGTACTACCTACTCCGGAACCGGGTTTTAGTACAGCACAACTATAGTTGCAGTACGCTGGCAACTGCTTTACCTGATGCGCCTGTAAAAGTATCACTTAACGATGGAAGAAAAAGGCTTTTGATTTTACAGGGTTATCCAGAAAGGTCAGGGCAATGGGTAGAGAATAGAATTTCCGGTTGTTTACAGGAAGTTTCAGAAGGCCCATTGTCGGAGCCGCTTAGCCGGGGTTATTCACATAGGGGCTATCAACGCAATAATCAGGAGTACAACAGGGAACAGCAGGTGAAAGGGCCTGGCACTTTTAAACGAGCTATAGTTGGTAAGTCAGGTCAGAACTATAGGCTGGCAACTTCAACTATAGCAGTACGATAAACTTCTTGTTTTCAGGAGTTATAACCTGATCTCGGAACGTTAATTTATACATCTACGAAAAAAATCGTAAATAATATTTCTATTTACGAAATCGTTCGTATATATTAGTGGTGCAGCTGTAACACCTTTACCCTCAACTATTCATCATTATGGACCAATACCAACCTTATAAACCCACCGATGCGGAGTTAGAAATTCTGCAGGTACTATGGGAGCATGGCCCTTCTACTGTCCGGTTTGTGCACGAAGTGCTCAGCGAGACCAAAGATGCCGGCTATACTACTACACTGAAGCTCATGCAGATTATGGCCGATAAAGGCATTCTGGAGGCTGACAAGTCCAGCAAGTCGCATGTGTTTAAGCCACTGCTCTCTGAAGAGGCTGCACAGCGCCGCCTGCTGGATCGTTTCCTGGATACAGCTTTCCGCGGATCAGCCTCAAAACTGGTGATGCAGGCGCTGGGTAGCCAGCGTACCTCAAAAGAAGAACTCGATGAAATCAGAAACCTGTTAGATAAACTGGAAGGAGGCAACCTATGAACCTGATCTATAAATTAGGCGCAGAGCCGCTGGTAAACGCCCTGGGCTGGACGCTGCTGCACTCGTTGTGGCAGGGTGCGCTGATCTCGCTCACATTAGCATTACTGCTGGTGCTGCTCCAGCGGCATACGGCCACGCTCCGTTACTACATGGCAATAGGTGCCATGTTGCTGCAGCTACTTGTATCGGGGGCTACGTTTGGGTACCATTATACTGCTGCCACGCCTGAGCCAACTGCCACAGCAGCTGCTACAGAACAGGTGCATGTGTACGGGCAAACAACAGTATTGTCAACTATAGCAGCCACCAACTGGCAGCAGGCATTAAGTGTAACGCAACTATACTTTGAGCAGCACCTGCCTTTTATTGTAACACTGTGGTTGCTGGGGCTGCTGGTCATGGCGCTGCGCTTTATGGGCGGGCTGGCTTATGCACAGCGTTTGCGCTACCAGAAATGCACACTATTAGGCGAAAAGTGGCAGGATATAAAGCAGCAGCTTGCCACGCAAATCGGGGTAAAGCAGGTGGTGCAGCTGGCCGAGTCGGCGTTGGTGAAGGTGCCTGTGGTAGTAGGCCTGGCGAAGCCGGTTATCCTGTTGCCTATAGGCGCTGTTGCCGGGTTGAGTACCGTGCAGGTAGAAGCTATACTGGCGCATGAACTGGCACACATCCGCCGGAACGATTACCTTGTAAATGTGCTGCAATCGGTTGTAGATATCCTGTTCTTTTACCACCCTGGCATGTGGTGGATCTCTGCGACAGTGCGGGAAGAGCGGGAAAATTGCTGCGATGATGTGGCCGTGGCGGTTTGTGGCAACCCACTGGCGTATGCCCGGGCGCTGGCAGTGATTGCTGAAATGCAGCTGACGAAATCGCCGGCAGTAGTAATGGCACTGGCAGGCCGCAAGGGTACTCTGCTGGGCCGTATCAGGCGCCTGGTGCAGCAGCCAGCTTTACGGCCAACATTCTCTGAGGGCTTTATGGCAGCGTTGGTTTTAGTAGTTGGCGTCCTTTTCCTGTCCGTAGGAGCCATGGCCAGTATAAAGGATGATGCAGGAATAAAACCTGAGCAAAAGCCAGCACTTAAAGAAACTATAGTTGAGCACACGTCTGAGCTTGTAGTGCCGGTAAGTGTTACAGCTGAGGAAGAGCACTTTGCCTACTCTCTTACTTTGCAGGATACCACCGGCCGTACCCGCGACATTGTGATCATCAAGAACAAAAAAGGAGATGTGGCAGAACTATATGTAAATGGCAAAAAGATACCTAAGAAGGACATCCCTGCCTATAGTAGTTTGATTGAAGAGCGCCTGGAAGCGGCCAAAAGAGCGCCGAAAGCCAAACGGGTGGAGGTAGACCGGGAAATAATGCGGGAACGTGAAGCAGTAGCCCGTGCGCCCCGCAACCGCGGTAATAAACGACAGGAATACCTTTACGAGTACAGGTCCGGCCATGATGGACTGGCAGTTCCTCCGCCACCGGCCCCTCCGGCCCCAATGTCTCCTGTGCCACCCGTACCACCAATGCCTCCGGTTCCTGTACCTCCTGCGCCACCGGCACCACTTGAGCTGAACGGGCAGAACAAGGAAGAACTGAAAAAGCAGCAGAAAGCCTATGAGGAAACTATGAAGGAGTACGAAAAGGATATGAAGCGCTTTCAGGAGGAAATGAAACAGCATGCCCTGGAGCGGGAGGCACTTGTCAACGAGCGAAGAGAGGCAAACGCACAGCGCAGGCAACAGCGGGTAGATATCGCCAGGCATAACCGCGAGGAGAGCATGCAACGCCTTGAGGCAAGTAAAGCACGCCGTGCCGAAGCCATGAAGCGGAATGAAGAGTTAGCCGGAATTCTGGACAATGTGAGCAACGAACTCATGAAAGATGGCCTGCTGGAGAAGAACGCTGCTAAAGTAGACTTCAGGATTGATGACACCGGCTTGTACGTGGACGGTAAGAAACAGCCACAGGAGGTATACAGCAAGTACCGTAGCCTGATGAAAACCAAAGATGGCAAATCACTGAACTATACTTATAAGAAAGATGGTGACAACAAGCAGGTTATCATCAAAGATTAGAACATAACCAGTCTGTATACCCAAACAAAGCGGGCCGCCTACAAGTGGCCCGCTTTGTTTGGGTATAGTTCGGATGCCGCTATAGTTCTGGGTGTGTACCTGGTAGGCCTGCCATTCCTTTAGCGGTGCAGCATCTTGCTCCGCAGGAAGCGGGTGAGTATAGCAAGGAGGGCACTGGTTCTATAGTTAGCTGGTAAAAAGTATGCGAAGTTGCAGCTAAAAGGCTATATTTAAAGCATATGGCCCTAATTAGCGAAACAAAGCCATTGCTGTATCCTATTGCGTTGTTTTTTGCGTAAAAGCAGTGTCGCTGCTGAGCCCCGGGCATCAACTGCACCTGTTATAAACTCACATACTAGCTCTCTATGACTCAACACTACAACGGGCACTGTACCTTGCTTACCTTCGCCCGGGCCAGGTTATGGCTGCTGCTCTTCATCAGCATTTTATGTGCCCGGCATGTGTTCGCCGATGCCGGCAACCATATGCTACCGCTCAGCCTGCAGGAACGTTTACAGGATGCCGACATAGTAGTGGAGGGAGAGGTGATCTCGAAAAAGTCGTTCTGGGATCAGCGCCGGGAGAATATCTATACCTCCAACATCATTAAAGTATACAAAGTATTTAAAGGCAACCTGCAGGAGGCGGAACTGGAAGTTATAACCGAAGGCGGAACCGTAGGGCTTGACAAACACGTGTATTCGGTGGCGCTTACCCTGAGTACGGGCGAGCAGGGCATGTTCTTTTTAAAACGGCAAAACTTGCAGGCGGCTTCCGGAAGCCGTGCAAAACAAAGCACCCGCCCCTACGGCAGCGAACAAGGCTTCATCCGCTACGATACAAGATCTCAGACTGCCAAAGGCGTTTTTGAAGAGTACAGCTCTATTGAGCAGGTATACCGGGCTATCAGGCAGCAGACCGGTACCAACTATAGAGCCATTCAGGTTAACCAGCAACTACAGGTTACCCGGCAACAGGAGCAGCAGCACGGAACTGCAGCGGCCGCTATTACTGGCTTTTCGCCGAAAGTAGCCAGCGGAGGCAACAAAACAGTGCTTACCATTACAGGCAGCGGTTTTGGCAGCAGCCGGGGCACTGGTACAGTTTCGTTCCGGGATGCCGACGATGGCGGAACTTCTTTTACCAAAGCGCCGGAGGATGCCTACCTCTCCTGGACCAACAACGAAATACGCCTGTATGTACCTTCTACCGGTTCTGACGGAGGCACGGCAGGTACCGGCGAGATACGGGTCACAGCCAGCGATGGCACCGTAGCCACTACTACAGACAAAATCACGATTCCGTATTCCTACACGAACCTTTACGAAAAAGGAAAAAGTTACCAGCCAGCCCTGGTTAACATAGATCGTGCAGGTGGGTACACCATCCGGTTCGGGCCGAGCATGCAGAGCCGCGCTAATGCGCAAGAGGGTTTCAGGAGAGCCGTAAACAGCTGGGTATGTGCTACCAACGTAAACTGGAAAATTGGAGCTCCTACTACCAAAGCTAAAACTGCCGCAGACGATGAGATAACTATAGTTTTTGAACCAGAATCTACGGTAGGTAAAAATGTGCTGGCCCGTACACTAAGCCGCTATCGGGGCTGTGAGATTATAGCAACCGGCGAGTTGAGCTGGTGGCTCTCAGAGTTTGACATGGAGATCAACAGCAACATAGAATGGCAGTACGGCCCGGGCCCTCCCGGTAAAACAGAGTTCGACTTTGAAACAGTAATGCTGCACGAGCTGGGGCATGCACACCAGCTGAGCCACGTTATTTTGCCGAGAGTGGCCGTTATGCACTATGCCCTTGAAAACGAGAGGTACTATAGAATGCTGAGCGGAGCTGATATTGAAGGTGGGGAACTGGTAGTGGCCCGCAGCCTGGAACCTAACATTTGCCGGCAGCCATTGATGGTGCTGAAAGAAGATGGAGAGTGCAACCTTGCTCCTGAGATCGTGACGCTGCAGGCAGCCTATACTTCGGGAGGAGAAGTGCAGTTAAACTGGGAAACTTCTTCTGAAGCAGAAATTGTCCGGTACGTAGTGGAGCGGAGCGAGGATGGAATCACTTTTGAGGAAATAGGAACCGTAAGTGCTGCTGCCGCCAACGCCTTTACCGATCCGGATCCACTGTCGCGTATTGCCTATTACAGACTGCGGGTGGTGTATAACGATGGGGAGGAACGCTACTCAGCCCGGGTGCGCATCACCAATCCGGAATTCCTGTATGTGTTTGAAGTGGCTCCGAACCCGGTTGGCTCCGACAATAAGTTTACCATTACGTACCTGGTAGACCGCAACATGCCAACCCAGCTCTTCCTCTACGACACCAGCGGAAAGATAGTGCGCAGCCTGGAGGTCGTGTTTACGGATGCTAACCTGCCACTGGAGTTCGATCTGACGGGTGTTTCGCCAGGTATTTACATCCTGAGGTGGGCCTCTGCGCGAGGCAACGGAACCACAAAAGTCGTGAAACTATAAAGTTCTGAAATTAACAGTAAACAGGGCCTGCTACCAGATAGCAGGCCCTGTTTGTTTGTAAGTAAGCAGTAGGCAGCCTGGCAATGGTATGGCTGTAAACGAAGAGCGGGCGCAACTTGCCTATGCAAGTGTGCGCCCGCCCACACAAACTCTAACACTTTATGTTTTGCGTGCGTCTGGCATAGCTGCTAACAACCGCTGTGCAAACTCTTAGAGCCGCCTGTTTTGTTTAATAGCCTGGAAAGGGTGGTAAGATCTGTTACAAAGTAACATGCTTGTAACGCGTGTAGCAAGGCAATTTGATAGTGGTTTGTAACATCAGGTTTCAGCCGTATTTATCCATTGTTTCGTTGTTTAGTGGCTGTATGGTGCGTTATCAGGTAGAAAAAACAGGCTGCTTCAGGCTAATTTGTAACATAAAAGCCTGCGATTATTTTTACTGCAGTTATACTTGTTACCGGTGCAGTTTATACATTATCCGGCTATATTTGGATGTATTAACGCTATGCACAGCCCAATGGCTAAAAACCGTCGCAAATTTACTCAGTGCCCAAACTGTGGCTATACTTTTGAGGAGGTAAACAACTACTGCCCTAATTGTGGCCAGGAGAACCACGACCTGAATGTACCGGTAAAGCACCTGATTGCAGAGTTTTTTGAAGGAACGATACACTTTGATACCAAAATATGGCACACGCTGAAGCTGCTGCTGCTAAAGCCGGGCCTGCTAACCGAGAAGTTTAACATCGGGCAACGTGCATCCTATGTTCCGCCGTTCAGGCTATACGTTTTCATCAGTATTATTTTCTTCTTTCTACTAGCCCTAAACCATAATGTAGTTAACATCGGCGGCAAGAACAAGAAAATACCAGCTGACCAGGAGCAGCAGGTTAAGGAGGGCCTGCAGGAAGTAGAAAAGGTAGCGTCCGGTATTGTAAAAGCAGATTTTCCCACCGACTCAACCGGCAAAGACAGCACAGCCTATAGTGCCAACCTAAGCTTTGGCGACTCCGAAACAGCAGTTTTTATGGAGAAGAAAGCGGAACAGTTTTTTAGTAGCGGCGAAACGGCCCGCGCCAAGCTGCTGAAAAACACTTCTCTGATGATGTTTCTGCTGATGCCATTTTTCGGTTACCTGCTCTACCTGTTCTACTATAAGCAGCGCCGCAACTATGTAGAGCACCTGATGTTCTCCATACATCTGCACTCGTTCTGGTTCATTCTGCTGAGCGTTATGATGCTTATTAATATGGCATTCCCGGATGTGTCGCTGATGGGCTGGGGCTTTTTGGGGATGACGGTTTACCTATACCTGGCCATGCTGCGGGTATACAAGCGACCTTACATTAAAACACTGCTAAAACTGATTCCGGTGATGTTCATTTACCTGGTAAGTCTGATGGTGTTTTTTGTGGGTACAGTAGTGGTAAGCGCCCTGCTTTCTTAATTATCTATAGTTCGATTCTCTTATATGCAACATACAACTACCTGGGAAAAACTTATCTCAAAAAAGCGCTTCGAGAGTACAGATAAAAAGTACACATCGGATGAGTCGGTGCGGGGTGAGTTTCAGCGCGACTACGACCGGATTGTGTTTTCTTCGGCCTTTAGAAGGCTGCAGAACAAGACCCAGGTAATGCCCATGCCCGAAAGCGATTTTGTGCACACCCGCCTGACCCATAGTTTGGAGGCATCGGTGGTGGGCCGCTCGCTGGGGCGTATAGTTGGCAAAAGCATACTGGAACGCAACCCGCAGCTAACTATAGAAAAGCACATACAGGAAGCTGACTTTGGCGACATAGTGGCTGCCGCCTGCCTGGCGCATGACATTGGCAATCCCCCTTTCGGCCACTCCGGCGAAGATGCCATCTCGTCGTATTTCGAAAGCGAAGCCGCACAGCCTTTTATGCAAAATCTGACTGACGCCCAGCGCAAAGACCTGCAAAGCTTTGAAGGTAATGCCGCTGGTTTCAGGGTGCTAACTTATACTTACCCTGCACATTGCAACCTCTCTGGTGGCCTAAGTCTGACCTACACTACACTGGCAACTTTCACGAAATACCCTAAAGAATCACTGCCGGTAATTCCTAAAACAAAGAACACCAGCGAGAAAAAGTACGGCTTCTTCCAGACCGAAAAAGAGTGGTTTGATACGATAGCCAGAGAACTGGGGCTGCTCAAAAAGGGAGAAGATGGTACTGTTTTCTATCACCGCCACCCGCTGGCCTTTTTAGTAGAAGCCGCAGACGACATCTGTTACCGTATCATCGATTTTGAAGATGGCCTGAAGCTAGGACTGGTAGACCAGGAGAAAGGGATAGGGCTGCTGAAGCAGATCCTGAACGACGACCCAAATCGTGTCTCAACTATAAAATTCTACGATTGGCGCGAAGAGATCGGTTACCTGCGTGCCCGCATTATCGGAAAGCTGATTGAGGAATGCGCCGCTGTTTTTCTGCAACACGAGCAGGAGGTACTAGCTGGCACTTTCGACATACCCCTCATTAACCTGCTGGATTGTAAACCGGTACTGGATGAGATCAAGATGCTTTCTATTGAAAAGATTTACCGCAATAAACCCGTGCTGGAGATAGAAGCTGCCGGCTTCGAAGTACTGGGCGGGTTGCTGGATGCCTGCATGAAGGCTGTGTTCCTGTCCGGGTCCAAACGCCACCGCAAATTAGCTGATCTGATTCCATCGCACTACATCGAGCTGCCAAACACCGTATCAGATTACGAGCGTATCATCCACATCACCGATTTTGTAACCAGCCTCACCGA
>DATBUF010000255.1:0-3267 GCA_036516435.1 Pontibacter sp. | reverse complement strand
ATCAAGAACGAATACTCGTACCTGCGCCTGCTGGATGAAGTGCAGCTGTTCCTGCATAAGGTGAACCAAAAGCTGCCAGCCGGCAACGACTTTAAAATGAAACTGCACGTGCCGGAAGAAATACTGCGCCATAAAAAAGTGCTGATAGCAGACGACGATGTGCGCAACATTTACTCGCTGAGCAGCCTGCTGGAACTGCATGGCATGGAGGTAATTGTAGCCTACAATGGCAAAGAGGCGCTGCAGAAACTGCAAAGCGAAACAGGTATAGACATGGTGCTAATGGATGTGATGATGCCGGAGATGGATGGCATAGAAGCTACAAAACAAATCAGGAATATTCCTCGTTTTAAGCAACTTCCGGTAATTGCCCTTACAGCCAAAGCCATGAAAGAAGACAGAGAAAAGTGCCTGGAAGCGGGGGCATCGGATTACATACCTAAACCTATAGATACAGATAAGTTGCTGACCCTGATGCGGGTGTGGTTATATGAAGCATAGTGCCGATGTGCTGTTTGAGCAGGATGTAGAGACGCTGATCAGGGAAATTCATGCCCAGTACGGGTACGACTTTAAAGGATATGCGCGGGCCTCTATTTACAGAAGAATAAAGCGGTTTATGGGGCAGCAGCAACTCAATACGCTACCCGAGTTAAGTGCTGCTCTTTTTGCAGACAGTTTCTTTTTCGAGACTTTTCTGCAGGAAGTGACCGTGAACGTTACCGAGATGTTCCGTGATCCATCTTTTTTTCTGTCGCTGCGCCAGCATGTGCTGCCCATACTTTCTACATACCCGTTTATAAAAATATGGGATGCCGGCTGTTCTACCGGCGAAGAACTTTTTTCGCTGGCTATACTTCTGAAAGAGGAAGGCCTGCTGGACCGGACCAAGATTTACGCTACCGACATAAACCAGAAAGTGCTGCGACAGGCAAAAGAGGGGATTTTTCCGGCCGCCAACATGCCTGCCTATACAACAGCCTATTATGCAGCCGGCGGTAAGCAGGAGTTTTCGGGGTACTACAGGAGCAACTATGGCAGTGCCAAGTTTGATACCAGCCTGGTAAAGAATGTGGTGTTTTATCCGCACAACCTGGCTACCGACTCCTCTTTCAATGAATTTCACCTGATCGTGTGCCGCAACGTGCTCATTTACTTTAACCGTGAGCTGCAGGAGCGGGTGCTTACACTTTTTGATGAGAGCCTGGTAAGTTTAGGCTACCTGGGGCTCGGGAAGAAAGAAACCCTGGCTATGTCTGGCGTGAGCAGCAACTACAACGCTGTGGATAAGAGTAACCGTATTTACCGCAAGCTGCATTAATGGACGCGTTATCATCTCCTAAGTTAATTGTGATAGGGGGCTCCTGGGGTGGTATTCAGGCTTCGCTGCAGATTCTGAAGTATTTACCCGCCAACTATAGCATCCCGATTGTGCTGGTGCTGCACCGGCTCCGGAACTATGATGGCAGCCTGCAGGAGGTATTTGATAAGAAAATACAACTACGGGCCGTTGAGGTAGAGGAGAAAGAAAGCATCAAAAGCGGGTACGTGTATGTGGCACCTGCCAATTACCATGTGCTGCTCGAAAGCGACTACACGTTCTCGTTAGACGACTCGGAACTGGAAAATTACTCCCGGCCCTCGATAGATGTTACGTTTACGAGTGCGGCTGATGTTTTGGGAGACCAGGTGATCGGAATCCTATTAAGCGGCGCCAGCAGAGACGGAAGTTCAGGATTAAACTATATCTTTGAAAAACAAGGCAAAGCCATAGTGCAGGAACCAACGGAGGCAGAAGTAGATACGATGCCCCTGGCTGCTATAAACAGTACACCTGGCTGTAGTGTGATGCGCTTAGCCGAAATAAAAGAATTATTACTCTCTTTACATGTTCACTGATCAACATCTAACACCTGCAGCTCTTGAGAAGGACGTTCAGCCGGTAAAAATACTCCTGGTAGATGATAAGGAAGAAAACCTTGTCAGCCTGGAAAGCCTGCTTGCCACCGACGAAGAGAACATCAGCTACCTGTTTGCCCACTCCGGCGAAGAGGCGCTTAAAATTGCCCTGCAGGAAGAGCTTGCCCTGATTTTGCTGGATGTGCAGATGCCCGGCATGAATGGTTATGAAGTGGCCCGCTACCTGCGCGACATCTCTAAGACCAGGAACATCCCCATTATATTCGTAACGGCCATAAACCAGCAGGAAGTGCACATGATAGAGGGCTTTGAGGCCGGCGCTGTCGATTTCCTGTTCAAGCCGTTGCACCCTTTTATCACGAAAGCCAAAGTAGCTAATTTTGTAAAGTTCTATCACCAGAAAAAGGAACTGGAGCGGGTAAACAAAGCTACTTTAGAGATAAACCAGCAACTGGAGAAGCGGGTGGAAGAACGTACCAGGGAACTTACCATGGTAAACAAAGACCTGGATAACTTTGTGTATACGGCCTCGCATGACCTGAAGGCACCCATCCATAACATTGAGGGACTGATGAAAGCCCTGCACGAAACCCTGCTGGAGAGCGGAGTTGAACTGCAGGGGGTAGCGCCCATCATAAGCATGATCAACGGGGCCATCTCCCGGTTTAAAAACACCCTTGTAGACCTGACCGAAGTAGCCAAAGTAAACCACGTAGAGGCCGCCGGTGCCGAACGCGTAAGCTTTAAAGAGATACTGGAAGACGTAAAACTGAACATCAAAGACCTGATCGGGCATTTCGATGCTATAGTTACCGATGATTTTACGCAGGCTCCCGATATCCTTTTCTCGAGAAAAAACCTGCGCAGCATCATTTACAACCTGATCTCTAACTCGGTGAAGTACAGCGCGCCGGGCAGGCAGCCGGAGGTAAAGATCAGCTCTGCTATAGTGGGAGAGTATACGTTGCTAACCGTGCAGGATAATGGCCTTGGTGTAAAGAAAGAGGACCAGGTAAAAGTATTTGATATGTTTAAGCGGCTGCATGTGCATGTGGAAGGTACCGGTATTGGCCTGGCTATAGTAAAGCGTATTGTAGAGAACTGCGACGGTAAGATAGAGATTGAGAGTGAGCTTGGGCAGGGCACCACGTTTAAAGTATACCTGAAGTAAAGCACACTGCCGGCGGGCTATAGTACGTGCACCTATAGTACGATGAACTCCATCAAACTCAGTAACCGTTACCGGCTCTACGCTTTTCCGGATTATGGAAGTATGCGTGCCGCCTTGCCCTACCTGCAGCGGGTTGTGCTGGCTAAAAACTTAACTGAAGTAGAGGAACAGGAGGT
>DATBUF010000254.1:0-2492 GCA_036516435.1 Pontibacter sp. | reverse complement strand
GGCTGCGTTTCGTCCAGGCGTACGCGTCCTACTAACACCTCATCTTTGCCGTGTGCGTCCTTAGGCATCGGGTACTGCAGGTTTTTTACGTCGTCTACTACTTTCACACCTTCGGTTTCACCCAGGATACGGTATACTTCGTCCAGCGTAAAATCTTTCTCAAACTCCACGTTCACCGACTCCGAGTGGCCGCCCATTACGGGTATGCGCACCGCCGTAGCTGTTACCCGAATCGAGTCATCGCCCATGATCTTCTTGGTTTCGAGGATCATCTTCATTTCCTCTTTGGTGTAACCGTTGTCAGTAAAAACATCAATATGCGGCAGCACGTTCAGGTCGATCGGGTAAGGATAAGCTTTCTCACCCTCTTTGCCGGCACGTTCGTTCATCAGCTGCTCTACTGCCTTCACGCCTGTGCCCGTTACTGACTGGTAGGTGCTCACCACTATACGTTTTGCCTTCAGGGCCTCGTGCAGCTTGTTCAGGGCCACTACCATTTGTATAGTAGAGCAGTTCGGGTTAGCAATGATCTTATCTTCTTTGGTCAGTTCTTTGGCGTTAATTTCCGGCACTACCAGCTTTTTGGTAGGGTCCATGCGCCAGGCCGACGAGTTATCCACTACGGTAATGCCGGCTTCGGCAAACTTAGGCGCCCACTCGGTAGAGGTGCTGCCGCCGGCCGAGAAAATGGCAATGTGCGGGGCAGCCGCAATCGCGTCCTGCATCCCGATCACCTTTATCTGTTTACCCTTAAACTCCATCTGTTTACCAACAGACTTCTCAGAAGCAACCAACAATAATTCTGTTACCGGGAAGTCGCGCTCCGCCAGTACTTTCAAAACTTCGCCGCCTACCAGTCCGGTGGCGCCTACAACTGCTACTTTCATTTAAGGTATATATTTAATGTGCTAATTGTGTAATGTGCTAATGTGGTTAATTGCCGGAATCAGAATCCTCAGTATAAATGGACGAGCAGGATTAAAATTCACTTAATCACTCAATCAAAATTCTCTGACTCCTTAACTGTCTTAACTAACCAAACTGCCTCCCGTACTAGTTCTAAAATTAAAGAAGCGCCTGGTATGTTGGGCGTGCCGGCTGGGCCGTCGGGCTTTCGCCTGTACTCCTCGCTGCGCTGCGGGGTGCCGGCTCAATCCCTCACGCGGCTGCAAAGTACGTAAGTTTTCAGCACAATTTCTGCCCATGAAACAAACTTTACTCGCTATACTGCTGCTACTTCCGCTCTTAGCCGTTGCCCAGCTGCAGGAGAGTTTCACGGATGGGGATTTTACGCACAACCCTGCCTGGACAGGAGATGTGGGCAGCTTCATTATAAATGCACAGAAGCAGCTGCAGAGCAACGGCCCCGCCGTAACCGGAACTGTCCTTCAGCTGGTTACGCCTTCTCAGGCTATAGTGGGCACCACCTGGGAGTTCTGGGCCAACCTGAAACTGGCAACCTCCTCTACCAACTATGCCGACATCTACCTGGTTGCCGACAAAGCGGACCTGAAAAGTGCTGATATGAACGGCTATTTCGTACGCATTGGCAACACCGCCGACGAAGTGAGCCTGTACCGCAAAGATGCCGGAAAAGCAGCCGTAACGCTCATTAACGGGCAGGACAAAACAGTAGCTACCAGTAACAACGTAGTGCGCGTGCGGGTAACCCGAAGTATAGACTATAGCTGGGAGCTGCGCATTGATGTTACAGGCACAGGGCAGCACTACACAAGTCAGGGTACAGCTACAGATGCTACACACAAGCGCTCGGCTTACTTCGGGGTGCTGCTGCGCTATACTTCGGCCAACAGCAAAAACTTTTACTTCGATGACTTTACCATAACCGACAACCAGCCACCAGTGCTGGAAGAGCTGCAAACCCTGACAGGCCAGGAGATCATACTCCGGTTTAATGAACCCCTGAACCCGGAGCAGGTGCAGCATACGGCCAACTATAGGCTGAACGAAACTATACTCCCCCTGATAGCGGAACTCACAGAAGCAGGTACCGTGCGGCTGGTGTTCGGGCGCAATGTTGGCATTGGCAACAATACGCTAACTATAGCCAACCTGCAGGACCTTTATGGCAACAAGCTGAGTGCTCCGGTTACGAAGGAGTTCAACTTTATTCCTCCGGCTGTACTGCCCGGCTACAATGAACTGCTCATCACCGAGATTATGGCCGACGAAAGTCCGGTAGTTGGCTTGCCTGCGCAGGAATACATCGAACTATACAACGCCACTTCCGATAAAGTACTTGCGCTGCAAGGTATTCGCTACTCCGATGCAACATCTACAACCACGTTGCCAAATGCCCAGCTGCTGCCCGGCGAATACGCTGTGGTAGTGCCCAATACGCAGGTTGCCAGCTTTACACAATTCGGTAAAGTAATCGGCATCAGCAACTTTCCGGGGCTGAACAACACCGGCGAATTGCTGCAACTGCGCCAGCCAAGTGGTAAACTGATTTACGCGGTAAACTATAGCGA
>DATBUF010000253.1:0-9733 GCA_036516435.1 Pontibacter sp. | reverse complement strand
ATCTTCAGAATATGCAATTTTAATTATTTTTTCTGACAGGTGAGCCAAAAAGTATAACTATAATCCTATTGCATGGGTTTTTGTTCCGGATAACGGTGAAAGCACCTTAAAAGTGTGTAAGGTGCTTCTATTTAATCTTTTTGTAAAGCAGGCAGGCATTTGAACCATCCTTCGAGGTAAATTCCACCTTATCCATAATGCGTTTTACGAGTGCTATCCCTACACCGCCTTTTTTCCCGACCCGGACGTGCTCCAGAATATCGGGCTCCTTGTAATCGGAGCTTTTAAAGGCCAGGCCGTTGTCCGTTATTTCGAACTGAACAGCATTTTTAGGCTCAGTAATGGTCAGGTAAATGTACTTGCTCGGATCCTCGTGGTTTGCATGTATGATGAGGTTCGCGCATATCTCATCCACGGCCAATACGATCTGGTTCATCAGCACATCCGAGAGCGCAAGTTGCTCCAGGTATTGCGTAACGAAATCCCGTATTTGCTTCAGGTTCTTTTTAGTACAATTTACCCGGATGGAATTATTCATCAGCAATGGTAATGGCTTCCTCGTAATTGGTTACGATGGTCATGAGGAGGTCTAAACCAAGTATCTCGAATACGTTACGCACTTTATCCTGCATGTTAAAGAAGATGAGCTTTATCTGCGCGTCCTCGAAACGCTGCAGGTGCGAAATAAATACTCCCAGACCAGCAGAAGAAATATAGTTCAGATTTCGGCAGTCTACAAGTATTTTGCTATACTTCATTATTTCCGGATCAGACAGTTCTTCGTCCAGTATCACAGAGGAGCTCGCATCGAGTTCACCATCAAGGGTCATGATGATGGTAGAGTCTTTAATATCTTGTGTTATTTTCATCGGCTACTTTACGTTTATTTATGCGTTTGGTTGAATGGGTTTAAACTTAATAACGAGCAACGTTTGGTCGTCGTATAGGTTGCCTGGCCCGGTAAAATCTTCCAGATCATTTATGATCGCGCACTTAATGTCTTCTGCCTCCAGATGGTAGGTCTGGGTAAGCATATATTTTAACCTGTCTTCCCCATACTCTTCTGTTTCGTCCGGGTTGCGGGCTTCCACAATGCCATCCGTGTAAATCACCATCACGTCGCCCGGGTTATAGTCGTAGTACATTTCGCGCACGTGGTTGTTGTAGCTCTTGTCGCGCACAATACCCAGGCCCAACCCCTCTGTCTGAAAGTAGAATACTTCTTCCGTCATGGCGTTATAGTATAGCGTATGGCAGTGGCCTGCGCGGGCAAACATAAAGCCCTGCATGCGGTAATCAATAATGTATAGCGAAGATGTAATGAAAGAGGTTTTCTCAAGACAGCGGCTCAGGGCACTGTTGGCCTGTTTCATAAACTCGCTTGGCGGCATATCCTGCTGCATGAGGCCATGAAAGATACCCTTCATCTGCGCCATGTGGAATGCAGCTGAAATACCCTTGCCCGATACGTCTCCGATAATGATAGCAATGCGCGACTCGCTCAGTTGCAGGAAATCGTAAAAATCACCGCCCACTTCTTTCGCCGCAACGGCGTGGGTAGCAATCTCAAACCAGCTGTCTGTCGGGAAAGTCTTCGGGATCAGGCTTTCCTGTACCTGCGAGGCAATTTTCAGCTCTTCTTTGTAACGCTCATTCTGCAGCGATTCAGCTACCAGGCGCAGGTTCTCGATTGTAAGGATAGTCTGGCTGGTGAAGGTGCGTAGTACGTTTACAGTTTCGCGGTCAAAGCCCTGTTCTATGTCGCGCAGCAGGTACAAGGTACCAAATACGTGCTTTTTAGACTTAATAGGGAGGATAATCAAGGAACGCCACGGCAGAGCCAGGTCGCGGAACCCGGAGTTGCGATCGAGGTTATTGTTGATGTAGTCGATGTGCTGGATATTGTAGGCCAGCAGCAGGTGTCGGATGCGCTCGATCTGTTCGTTGTTGATGTTGAGCAGGTGTGATACATGGGTGTTGTTGCCCCGTATCTGTTCCATCCAACCGGCACTTGCATCCGAGGCCTTGATCGTGCTCTCGAAGAGGGTGTCGTATACCTGCGCCTCACTCTGGCCCTGCTGTATAGACTGGCTCAGGCGCTGGAAGTTAAGCAGGTCTTCGCTCTTTTGCTCAAACACGCTGGAAGTGGGTAAACTGAACAACGATACCAGGAAAGCGGCCAGTGTATACAGCCCAACAAAGGCCATCGCCAGCAGAAGGAAACCAACGTCTGAGTAGTCGATGACCAGCAGTGGAGTATCGGCAAACTCCTGAAAGAATTTGGTGAAAATGTAGCAGCTAACGAGTATAGCACCCAGCAGCACCAACGACCGGCTCTTTTTATTAAACGACAGGTAGGCTACCCACTTCAGGTTCGTGCACAGGAACAGAATGTACAAACCAAGCAGTATGAACAGCGGCAGGAAAATATAGTTGGTATAGTTGAAATCAAGCAGCGTGAGAACCAGCGTACTAAGCAGCAGCAGCTCGAACCACTCCCAGGCTACCTGCAGGAACCTGTTTTTATGGTAAAGCAAGAGTTGCCGCCAGATGTAGAAAGCCTTTGCCAGGAAGTATACCAGCAAACCGAAATTTACCTGGTATACAAGGTGCAGCAACAGCGTAGACTGCACCCGCATGTATTCTGTGGAAAGCTTATAGGCGAAGTATAGCGCAATGCTCAGGTAAGCTGCAATGGCCGCCTTCGAAAACAGGTTCCAGAGATAGCTGCTAAAGTCAATGCCTTTGAGGTTGCTGGCACTATAGCGCTGAAAGATAAAAACAGAAAGAATAAAGACAATGATCAGCAGGTTGTTGATATAGGGAAGCGCCAGTTTGATGGAGCCTGGCTGCCGGGCGCTTTCGGCCATCAACAGCACATTACCCAGTAACAATACCCAGCTAATGACAGCAGCGGTAACCAACAAAGATTTTACGTTAGTCTTGTATAGCATAAAACGGAAAACCGTGCCTAGTTTCGATAGCGCCTGTTTCTGGATTTGAGTTGAGGTTACTTTAATGAAAGGTAATAAAAATTTCTGCTCTTTTGACAAGGTGTTTACCTGAGTTTAGAAAATCACCTTGCATAACGTAAAATATATATAGTTGGTTGGCTTTATTTTTGCACTTAAAATAAAGCCAACCAACTATAAAGGAAGTGTTTCGCTGCTAGCGGCTATAGTTAGGTGCTTCGCGCATAATTTTTACATCATGCGGATGGCTTTCGCGTAGTCCGGCTCCGGTTATTTTTACCATGCGGGCTTTCTGCAGGTCAGGTATAGTAGGGGTGCCACAGTAACCCATCCCCGCCCTGATGCCGCCTACCAGCTGGTAGATGACCTCACTCACAAAACCTTTGTAAGCTACTCTGCCAACGATACCCTCCGGTACCAGCTTCTTAGAATCCTTTTCGTTGCCCTGGAAGTAACGGTCTTTCGAGCCTTCTTCCATAGCCTCTACAGAGCCCATGCCGCGGTAAGTTTTGTATTTACGCCCTTCGTAGATCACCACTTCGCCGGGAGCCTCTTCGGTGCCGGCCAGCAGCGAGCCAACCATTACCGTACTGGCACCTCCGCCCAGCGCTTTCACAATATCACCTGAGAACTTAATACCACCATCTGCAATCACCGGTACGCCGGTGCCCTCAAGGCCTCTTACGGCTTCCATTACAGCTGTTAGTTGCGGCACACCTATACCTGCAATTACGCGTGTCGTACAGATACTGCCCGGACCCACACCCACTTTCACGGCATCAGCACCCGCATCTGCAAGTGCTTTCGCGCCTTCGGCAGTAGCCACGTTACCGGCTATTAGGTCTACATCCGGGAAGGTTTCTTTTATCTTTTTAACAGCCTCCAGTACACCTCTGGAGTGTCCGTGCGCTGTATCCACGCTGATCACATCCACACCGGCTTCTACCAGGGCCTGTACGCGATCAAGCACATCCGGGGTAACACCAACAGCAGCACCCACGCGCAGGCGGCCATACTCATCTTTGCAAGCATTTGGCCGGTCCTTTTTCTTCAGAATATCTTTGTAAGTGATCAGGCCCACCAGTTTTCCGTCCTCGTCTACTACAGGCAGCTTCTCAATCTTGTGTTCCTGCAGAATGTCTTCTGCTTTTGCCAGATCAGTGCCACGCGCTGCCGTAACCAGGTTGTCCTTGGTCATAACACCATGTACCGGCAGGGTCAGGTCCTTCTGGAAGCGCAGGTCACGGTTCGTAATAATGCCTGTGAGCTTTCCATCAGCATTTACGATTGGTATACCACCTATCTTGTGTTCTGTCATAATCTGAACTGCATCGCCCAGGGTGGCTGTTTCCAGCAGGGTAATCGGGTCCAGGATCATGCCGCTCTCGGAGCGTTTTACTTTGCGCACCTGCTCAGCCTGTGCTCTGATAGACATGTTTTTATGTATGATGCCGATGCCACCTTCCTGAGCCATGGCAATAGCCAGGTCAGCTTCGGTAACGGTGTCCATGGCCGCTGAAAGAAGCGGGACATTTATCCGGATGTTTCTGGTAAGCCAGGAAGAAGTGTCGGTATTGTGAGGAAGTACCTCGGAGTAAGCCGGGAGCAGAAGCACATCATCGTAGGTCAGCGCTTCAAAGGCAATTTTATTCTGATCAGAGAGCATGGCAAATAATTTAGGGTCCTTATTTGCCGCGTAAAATTACGGAAAAAACTCCGGAAGTTTACGCAAAAGTACCATAATTAATTTTTAGAAGTGATCGAAAAAATAATCCAGCTCCTGCACAAGTGCCTTTCAGCTTATCAAACACCGGGTTTTTGTACTATAAATCTGGAAACTCAAATGTTAGCTATAGTCTTGCAAAAGCGTAAGGTCATATCTTGCCTGAACTTGCCTGAAGAAGTATCTATAGTTCGTCTCCTGAACTTTTGTGACGTTAATAAACAGGCATTTCAGGATCTACCTGCGTGGCCCAGGCATGAATGCCCCCTTTCAGGTTCAGCAGGTTTTCGTAACCGAAGCGCTGGCTCAGGAAGCTGATGGCCTGCGCACTTCTGAAGCCATGATGGCAGATAACAACTACGGGTACATCGTGGCGTACGCGTGCAGTCTGCTTAGGCAAGTCACCGAGCGGGATGAGGTCGCCACCCAGGTTACAGATCTCGAATTCCTCTGGTTCCCGCACGTCCAGAAGCTGGAGTTTGCTCCCACGTGCGAGGCGCTCTTTTAGTTCCTGTGCTGTAATCTCGTGCATAAGTAAAGTTTAACTGTATAGTTGTAGCGCTTACTTGGCTATTAAGTTTCGATTTACAAACTTAGCAACCAAATGCACCATCAGGCTACTCTGGTCTGATAAATAAATTATGGAGAGTATAAATATAGTAGCTATAGTTCCGCTGCTGGCTGACACAATAGCACTGGCGAGCCTGATGAATATATGGGAGCAGCTGGTAGCTGGCATGCAGCAAACCACAGCGTTGGAGTATATAGCAGTTTTTGCCGGCATAGCCAGTGTGTGGTACTCGCGCAAAGAGGATATCTTAGTGTACCCGGTCGGCCTGATCAGTACTGTAATCTACGTATACCTTAGTTTTAAATACCACCTGATAGGGGAGGCAAGTGTAAACCTGTACTATAGCGTTT
This sequence comes from Pontibacter sp., assembly GCA_036516435.1. GTDB lineage: Bacteria > Bacteroidota > Bacteroidia > Cytophagales > Hymenobacteraceae > Pontibacter. The sequence continues at coordinate 4,117 of DATBUF010000253.1, read as the reverse complement.
TAAGTATTTATGGCTGGTACCTGTGGACGCGTAAAAACAGGCAGCAGGAACATATACTGCACATCAGCTTCTCTAGCCGGAAATTGTGGATGTGGCAACTGGTCTTCTTTGCCGGGCTGTATGTAGCCATCTATTTTAGCCTGGTTTACTTAAAAGATGCCTTTTACCCGGGGGTAATTCCATGGGGTGATGCGTTTGCCAGCGCTACCGCCTATACCGGCATGTGGCTGATGGCCCGTAAAAAAGTGGAAAGCTGGTACTGGTGGATCGCGACCAACATTGCTTCTATACCATTGTATTTTGTAAAAGGACTGGTGTTTACCTCCGTATTCTATTTTGTACTGTTGCTGATGGCTTTCTGGGGGCTGGCAGAGTGGCGCCGCCGGGCAAATCAGGTGAAACAGGAAATATAGTGTCTGCCTGAGTTAAACAGCCGTTTGCGGTATTTAGTTAAAGTGCTCTTATTTTATACTTGTTTTGTACCATACCGGGGTAGGCCGGATACGTACATGCAGGTAACTGGCTGTTTTATATAAATGTAAGCCCGGTTCAGGAAGTAATGTTTAATCACTAACAGTGCAGCAACATGAAACAGCGTAAACTAGAATTGCCGGAAGAACTAAAATATAAAAACAGGCTGAAATGGGGGTATGAATCCCCGGATGAAAAGCCGAAATACATATATTACCGGCAGTATGGCGATAAAAAGCCAAAGCAACTAGAAGTTTATAATTTTTACGACTATAGCTTTTCAGAGAGCTAAAGCTTAAGGCTGGGCGAGGAGCATGTCCTGGCTTGCTTCTGCCTGCAGCTTACTTCTTATAATACCCAAATTTATTTAAAATGAGTAGCAGCTGTTATAACTATAGCTGCTACTCATTTCTTTTACAGGCCAGTAATTCCCGGTAGCTGCGTTTTTTTAGCGAACTTTACCCGCATGCTTAAAATTGCAATCACAGGGCCGGAGTCTACAGGTAAATCTACCTTATCAGAGCAACTGGCAAACCACTACCAGACTATTTGGGTGCCAGAATATGCCCGTACTTACATTGGTAACCTGCATCGCGACTACACCTTACAGGATATTGAAGCAATAGCCCGCGGGCAGCTGCAGCAGGAACAGGAACTACAGGCCAGGGCCAGCAAAATACTTATATCAGATACAGACCTGCTGGTGCTCAAGATCTGGAGCGAGCATGCGTTTGGCCAATGTCCGGCTTTTATACTGCAGCAATTACAGCAGCAGAACTATAACCTTTACCTGCTGATGGGCGTTGATTTGCCCTGGGAGCCCGATCCGCAGCGGGAGCACCCGCACCTGCGCCAGTTCTTTTATGACTGGTACAAGCGCGAGCTGCAAACCATGGGTGTTCCCTTTGCAGAGATAACCGGGCAGCAGCAGGAGCGCTTTGAAAATGCAAAGCAGCACATCGATGCCCTGCTACAGCAAGCCAAACTATAAACACGCGTACATGCTATACTTCTTACAAAACGAGAACTATAAAATTGGGGTAGAAAGCCGCGGTGCCGAACTGCAGCACTTTATAAAACTGGATGAGCAACTGGAGTTTATCTGGCAGGCAGATCCGCAGGTATGGGCCAGCCATGCGCCTAACCTGTTTCCGGTTGTAGGCGAACTGCCTGACCATGCGTATACTTATAACGGCAAGACCTATACCATGCAGCGGCACGGCTTTGCCCGTCACAAAGAATTTAGGCTGGTAGATCAGCATTCCGATAAGCTGGTGTTTGAGCTCACATACGACGAAGAAACCCTGCAACAGTATCCGTTTAAATTTACCCTGCTTATTGCTTACAAACTGGAGTGGAACAAACTGGCTGTAACCTACCTGGTGCGTAACGACGACGATCATGCCCTGTATTTCTCACTCGGAGGCCATCCGGGGTTTAAGGTGCCATTTTACCCTGGCGAGAACTATACCGATTATTACCTGGAGTTTGAGCAGGAAGAAACCCTGAGCCGCTACCTGCTGAACAAAGACGGGCTGCAGAACGGCGATACCGAACGGGTGCTGCAGCAGGAGCGCGTGCTGCACCTGAACCATAGTTACTTCGAGAAAGATGCACTGGTGTTTAAAAATCTGAATTCAGAAAAGGTAACCCTGAACAGCAACACGAACCCGAGAGCGATTGAAGTAGAGTTTAAAGGATTTCCGTACCTGGGCATCTGGGCAAAGCCGGGGCCAAGCCAGTATGTGTGCATCGAGCCGTGGTGCGGCATTGCCGGGCGGGTAGGAGAAACCGGAGAGTTACAGGAAAAGGAGGGAATACAGGAAATAGCACCGAAGCAGGCCTTTGAGCGGACATTCTCTATCGCTATATTGTAAAAGCAGCTACCAGACAGGTGTAGAATCAAAAAGCCCCTGCCAGCTTATGTTGGCAGGGGCTTTTTTGGTTACTATTGCAGAGATGGTTCCGGTAGTTTGGGCACTTTAATCCTTCTTAAGTCATAGTCTGGCTCAAGATCATTTATAGGCAGCGAAATACCGGGCGGCAGGTCCAGATCTGGCAGACCATCGCCAAGCGGCTCACCTCCGTCATCGTCGTTGTCAGTTGATGGCGGGTGATTGAATTTAGTACGTGGCGAAAAGGCATAATATGCCAGTATAGTAAGCAATGCTAAAGTATACAGTAAGCTGATCATCATCACGTTTTCTACTTAAATAGTTGTCAGTTCAGCCGGCATATCTTCTTGATTTGGCTATAGTTAGGAGCAGAAGCAGGAAAATGTGCCTGTTCCTTTTAAAACGTACTTTAATTAGTAGGGTTTATATATCTGGCAAAAAAAGTTCGGACAGTATCTTTGAAATATTATATTATCGGTATATAGTGAGACCTAAGGCCGGAAGCACGCGGTTTTTTAATCCGGAAGAAAGGCTTACTTTTGCACCGATAGGGGTGCCTTAATATAACGGGCTGAGATCATACCCATTGAACCTGTACGGGTAATGCCGGCGTAGGGAAACAAAAGGGAAACACAGAAAAAGCAGGATGCTAACCCCTGGCATACTTGTATGTGTCACTTTATCTTTTTAACCATTTCATGAAAAATTTCTTGTTTGCACTGGCAGTGTGTTTATTGCCATTGCAGTTGCTTGCACAGTTTAAACTGAGCGGGCGTGTTACCGATGCTGCTACAGGCAATGCGCTGCCCGGAGCAACCATCCTTCTCCAAAATACCGGCGCAGGCACTACCACAGGCCCTGACGGGACATTCGGGTTCAGCAGCCTGGCTTCCGGGAATTATACCATTAAGGTCAGCTTTCTGGGTTTTGAGCGTAAAACTGCAACTATAAACCTGCAGCAGGATGAGCACATACAGTTTGCGTTGCAGGCACAAGCCAGGCAAACCGACGAAGTAATTGTGCAGGCCACCCGGGCCGGCGAGAAAACCGGTACCACCTACACCAACGTAAGCCGCGCAACTATAGAAGAACGCAACTTTGGGCAGGACCTGCCTTACCTGCTGGAACAGACACCTGCTGTTGTGGTAAACTCTGATGCAGGTGCAGGAGTGGGTTACACGGGCATCCGCATCCGGGGCTCCGATATTACCCGCATCAACGTAACCGTAAACGGTATTCCGGTCAACGATTCGGAGAGCCATGGTACTTTCTTTGTAAACATGCCGGATTTTGCCTCTTCGGTTGAGGATATTCAGATACAGCGTGGTGTGGGTACCTCTACCAACGGAGCAGGTGCTTTCGGGGCAAGTATCAACATCCAGACGCAGCGTGTGCAGCCGGAGCCTTATGCCGAAACCAGCCATAGTTACGGCTCTTTCGATACCTGGAAAAATAACCTCCGCTTTGGTACAGGCCTGATCAATGGCAAGTTCGCGTTCGACGGCCGCCTGTCGCGCATTAAATCTGATGGGTATATTGACCGGGCTTTCTCAGACCTGAAATCGTTTTACCTTTCGGGCGGCTACTATGGCGATAAAACCATGCTGAAGTTTGTGACCTTTTCCGGCAAAGAGAAAACCTACCAGGCCTGGGATGGTGTGCCGGAAGAGCTGCTGAAAACCGACCGCACCTACAACGGCATTGGCAAATACACCGACGAAAATGGCGTAGAACGTTACTATGACAACGAA
>DATBUF010000252.1:0-4821 GCA_036516435.1 Pontibacter sp. | reverse complement strand
TAAGAGCAGCCAGGAAAGCAAAATTTTCCACAAAATAAATGTCGTAACATTGGTAGTATAGTGCTTTACAAAGCTGTGGAGCGATGTTGCTGTTGTAACCGAAAAAGAACTACTGAACAAAAAACTCCAGCTATACTCCCTTAATAATGGTTAAAAAAGGAGGTTTGTCACTTCCGTTAGAGATCAGTTAAACTAAAGCTAATCGGCCAAACTATAGCACAACACAGGAAGGCAACTATGGCAAGTAAAACGGCCTGCTTTTTGTACTATGCCGGTAGCAGAAGCTTACTATAAACAAGGTAACAATATAGTAATATAGTACAGTAACCTTGCCGGTAAGAACACGTTATTAGGAGTACTTTAACCCTTTACAACTCTGGCATCATGAAACGACTCTCAACTATATCATCGTTGCTGCTGATAGGCACCACGTTTGGATTTTTAATGAAAGGCTGGTTAACACCACACGACCTACACCTCGACCTCTCTGATGAGGATATTCACATGTACTTATAATTTTGATTACGTTTTATAGAAGTAGAAGCGGGCGTAAAGTCCGCTTTTGCCGTTTATAGGAGCATTAGGTTTAAACAGCCTGAACATATACTTTTACACTTTCTATCACATATCCTTAACTACATGACATTACAGGAAAAAATCAGCTACATTATTGGCCGCGATATGGCAGGCAATCTTAAGAAGCAGGGAATAGACGTGGATGCCGAGGCCTTTATCAAGGGCATGAAGGAAGCACAGGAAGGTAAGCCTTCTGCTTTGTCGCAGGAAGAAATACAACAGGCCATGATGCAGCTACAGCAGGAAATGGGCCAGAAACAAGGTGCTGCTGCCTCTGAAAACCAGCAGGCCGGAGAAGCATTTTTAGCAGAAAACAAAACCAAGGAAGGCGTGCACACCCTGCCAAGCGGCCTGCAGTATGAAGTACTGAACGAAGGAACAGGTAAGTCACCTTCTGCCTCTGATAAGGTAACAACGCACTACCATGGCACCCTGATCGATGGTACTACGTTTGACTCTTCTTACGAGCGTGGCCAGCCAGCTACATTCCCTGTAAACGGCGTTATTGCCGGCTGGACCGAAGCACTGCAGCTGATGAAGGAAGGTGCAAAATGGAGACTTTACATCCCCTCAAACCTGGCTTATGGTTCGCAGGGTGCCGGTGATGTCATCGGGCCAAATGCAGCCCTTATTTTTGATGTGGAACTGATCTCTGTTCACTAAGCTAAACGCAGTATAACAAAAAAGACCAGCCTGTATTTCTGCAAGCTGGTCTTTTTTGTTTTTAAAGTAAATGCTTTCAGGCGCGTGCGCCGGTGTCCTGCTCTCCTTGCAGCCATCGCAGGCACTCTTCGTAATAAAGAAAGTGGTGCATGATCAGCAGGTTGTCGTTATCTATAAATTCATCTCCATCCAGGTCGTGTATCATACTCTCGTACAGGTACACCGGCAGAATTACAGCTATAAATACATCACTCTGCACCAGCCGGAGCACCTTCGGAAATATCTGCTTAAAAACCCATTGCTGATCCTGTTTTTCGATCAGGGCCCTGTTCTGCAAATCCAGCACCCATTTTGTCGGCTTATAGCGCTGCACCATCCGCAGTATTTGTACATAGCCTCCCCTAAGTGCAGGGGTATTTACCTGTCCCTGCCATTTCACGTGCAGGATTTCGGTAGCAGTATCAAAATAAACAAGAAGGTTCTCTGTCTGATGGGCAGGTTCAGGTAAAGCTGGCCCTGAAGTCTGGTATTCATAAAGATCCTGTAGAACAATTGGATGTTGCATGCGTTGGCTGACTATAACTGACTCTGGTTAGGTTGATTGTTGCGGAAGCTCTGAAGAGCTATTACAAATATGGCCTTACAATAGTTATAAAGCAAGATATATTTTGCTTTATAGTGTAAATAACAAAGGTTTTACTTCATTAAATAATATATATACCTGAACGTACCTCAGGTTCAATTAGTATATATCCCCGCTCCTGCTGCTACTTAAACCCTGAGTATCAGAACAAAACAATAGCCCTATCGTTTTAAAACAGACCACGAGCTAAACCAACACAGATATGGCAGATAACCTCAACGAAGGAGCCAAGTTCCTGAACAGCGTACACCAGTACTTCGATAATGCCGCCCGGTATTCCCGTTTGTCGCCCGGCATTCTTTCCCAGATAAAGGTTTGCAACAGCGTGTACAAAGTCTCTTTCCCGGTAGAGATAGACGGGAAGATTGAAGTGATTGAGGGAATAAGAGTACAGCACAGCCATCATAAACTTCCGTCTAAAGGAGGCATTCGCTATAGTATGCAGGTTGATGAAGACGAGGTAAAAGCCCTGGCTACACTCATGACCTTTAAATGTGCGGTAGTAGATGTGCCGTTTGGAGGTGCCAAAGGCGGTGTAAAAATAAACCCGCGCACCAGCTCTGTAAAAACACTGGAGAAGGTTACCCGCCGCTTTGCCGCCGAGCTGATAAAGAAGAACCTCATTGGCCCCGGGATGGATGTGCCTGCCCCTGACTACGGGACAGGCAGCCGCGAAATGGCCTGGATTGCCGATACCTATCAGGCTTTGAAATATGGTGAGACAAACGCCCTGGGCTGCGTAACAGGCAAGCCCGTTGGACAGGGCGGCATCAGGGGGCGTGCTGAGGCTACAGGGCTGGGCGTTTACTTTGGTATCAGGGAGGCGCTGGCCGACACTGAACTGCTGCGAGGCCATAACCTGAGTGGTAATAGCTTGCAGGGCAAGCGCATAATTGTACAGGGACTCGGCAATGTCGGGTATCATGCAGCCTACTTCTGTCAGCAGGATGGTGCCGTTATCATTGGTATAGCCGAACGCGAAGGTGGTATTTACAACCTCGAGGGCATAGATGTAGAAGAAGCTTTCAAGCATCGCAGCAGTTCAGGTTCCATTCTGCATTTTAAAAACTGCCGGAACATGGAGAACACGGCAGAGCTGCTGGAAATGGAATGCGACATTCTGATACCTGCTGCGCTTGAGAACCAGATACACACAGGCAATGCGCCTCGTATAAAAGCTAAAATTGTAGCAGAAGGCGCCAACGGGCCCGTTACGCAGGAAGCCGAACAGATTCTGCTGAGCAACGGAGTTATTATACTTCCTGACTTATACCTGAACGCAGGCGGTGTCACTGTATCGTATTTCGAGTGGCTCAAAAACCTGTCGAATGTGCGGTTTGGCAGAATGGGCAAGCGCGCAGAAGAAGCCAGTTACAAACGATTGGTGGAGGCTATCGAATCCACATCCGGTAAAAGCATGACAAGCCAGGAGAAAGCAATTTTAACAAGAGGCTCCGATGAGGTGAGCCTGGTAAGGTCTGGCCTGGAAGACACCATGATCAATGCCTACCATGAGATTAGAGAGACGATGCGGCAGGAGAACATCCCGGACCTACGTACAGCTGCATTCCTGACAGCGATCGAGAAGGTGGGTATGAGTTATGAGGCGCTGGGAATATTCCCGTAAGGGTTTATTTAGAAGCTGAGGCGGGAGTAAGTAACACGGTATCCCAATCTTTTTTGATACTATTTAACCAGTAAAAGGCTTCCTGCTTGTCCGTGAAATAGTTGAAATGTATGTAGCTGTGTAATTTGGCGGATTCGGTAGCGACGTAGTTGGTAACTATAGCTTTAAAGTGATCTTCTGAAAACACGACGCCTACGTAAATATCGGCTTCAATAACTTCATACAGTTTCTCGTAGTACACATTGTTAAGCCAGGCCTCCTGTTCGCGTTCCAGGGGGCCAATCTGTGTAAGATCCGTACAGTATAGTTTTACTTTCCGCTCATCCTGCACAAAGGCCAAGCCCTGGAGGTACGTTTCTATAAAGGCACCATCTGTAGGTTTCGCTTTCCAGTTAACCTGTAATATCTCCAATTCGCGGCTAAAGAGAATGTCCGAATATGATGTAGAGTGAACGACCATGCCACCAAACGCGTGTTTTTGCTAATTAGCACGAAATATATTCCTTTAAAATATAATTTCAAAATATGAATTGTATTTGTTAAAGAATACCAAAAGAGCTATATCCGGGCGTGTTGCTGCACCCGTATTCTGGAAAACTGCCAGGAGGCTTGCTCCAACTCTATGTTACCTGCAAATGTGTTTACCTGGCCAGTGAAGTGGTAATCTGATGTTACAGTGCGGAATAGAGAATTGAAAGGAGTGGCGCATCTGGTGCAGGAAACATGCTGGTTTTGTTTTTGTACCTGCTGTTAGTTGTACCCTTTACTCAAAGAAATGAGAAGTACAGCCTGCAAAAGCCATACTTCTCACATGTAAAGTTATAGCAAATTTGGGTGGTTAAGCTTCAGAAAGGCCCAGCCACTTATTGTAAATTTTATTTTGCGCGGCACTTGGGTTGTCTACTTTTCGGAAAGCATAGCGCACGCGTGTGTCCTTTAGTACTTCTATCTGCAATGCCTGCAAAATACCATCGCGTGCAATCAGTACCTCCAGTTCCTCTCCAGGCTGCAGGCCGGTTATGTAGCGGTCCAGGTCGTTTGTAACCCGGTATCCGTTTATAGCCAGTATCTCGTCTTTCACATTCAGGCCGCCTTCATAAGCGCTGCTGCCGCGCGTAACACCAGTTACTGTTAGCCGGCCATCGGTGTAAGTAGTTGTGGCACCCCAGCTGCCTGTGTTGTCACCCTCGTTCAGGTTAACCAGGCGTAAACCGGCTGCCTTAAAATAGTCGCTATAGTCCGGCGATTTGGTTCCGTATACATAGTTTGCAAAAAAGTCATCCATTTTGTGCCCCGCTACCTGCTCTACAGC
>DATBUF010000251.1:0-3484 GCA_036516435.1 Pontibacter sp. | reverse complement strand
CTCATTGCAACTATAGCAATACTTACTCCTTCAACTTTACCCAGGCAGCTTCCAGAGCCGGAGATGTAGCGATTATGGCGCGCAAGAAGGGGACTAAGGTGAATTATGATTATTTTCTGGAGTATCGGGCTGGGAAGTAGTTGGTTTTGTGATGGAGGAGAGCTTGGGGTGATACAATTATAGTATGTTATAGTTTTATAGTTGCCACTTGCTACAAGCTTAGTGTTACATAGCATCTTTTATTCCTGGAGCTTTACTTTCCCTTTGTTTTATAGTTGGTTTGGCTCTCTCGGGCCGAGTGGCCCCGTCTTCGGGCATCGCGCTGCTGCCTTCTTACTACCCTCGTTCCTCGGGTTGGCTGCGCCACCGCAACAAGTCAAAGGCGCTCAACCCAAAGACTGATATCATCTCGATAGTTGCTGCTGTAGCTATAGTTGGAGAAGCTATAGTTGCATAGCCTTTCTCGTGGTAGTAGATCCGTAGGGACAGGTCGCGACCTGTCCTTCCTTGGTCTGTAACTATATAACGATGGCTTAAACTATAGCAGTAGCAGCAATTCCCCTCTCGGGAGGGGTAGGGGTGGGTTATCAGCAACTATAGAACTATAGCAACAGCCTCAGCAACGCGGACTAGGAAGTCCGCAGCAGAGAGGTTTCGGACAAGGATGTCCGAAACAGCACGTAAACTATAGCAATAGCATAATCCTGAAAATCTGTAAAATCATGCTTAATCACTGGTCCAGGAAAACTATAGCAGAGGCCTCTCTTCATTCGAGAGCCTTCAGAGGGCATGAGAAGAAAAACAGGGGTAACTATAAAACTATAGCAGTAAGCTACCTTTTTACAAGTGTCTGTTGGGCCAGCTCACCTGTCAGGGCCATGCGCAGCTTCTGGAACCACCGCAGGGTAACCTGGAAGATTGGGCTCTGAATAAAGGTATACAGAAAGGAGATGATGCCAATGGGACCGCCCAGCAGGAAACCGATAGCCAGCACCAGACACTCTACTAACATGCGCGCCTGGCTGACAGATAGCTTTGTCCGTTCAGAAAGCGATAACATAAAACCGTCGCGGGGGCCGGCTCCCACGCCGCCTGCCACGTACAACCCACCGGCAATACTGGTGATGAGAATAGCTACAAAAAGTTGCGCGTAATCCTGCCATCCATGCGATGCTTCCGGTAAAAAGTCGAGCCACAGGAAAAAGTCCATGAAGGGGCCGATGAGCAGCGTGTTCAGGAAAGTGCCGATATTGATGAATTTGCGGTTCACAAACCAGGCCACCGAAATTACAGCTAATCCTACCAGCACACTCCAGGTACCAATCGTGAAGCCAAACTTCTGGAAAAGGGACACGTTCAGCACCTCCCAGGGGTGCAGGCCCAGGTATTTTACTTTAACGGCCATCGCGTTACCCAGCCCAAACAACAGCAACCCGGCAAAAAAGAAACTATAACGGATGATCCAGTTTTTCATGGCGCAAATATAAAAAAGAAAGCACCTGTTGTAGCAGGTGCTTTCTTCTGAAATGAAAGTTTAATCTAAACTATACTTTTACCGGAATTCGTTCCAGTGTTTCCAGCAAAAAGCCCCAGTATTTCTGTACCGAGCTGATCTGTACTTTCTCGTCAGGGGAGTGTGCGCCGCGGATGTTCGGGCCAAACGAGATCATCTCCATACTTGGGTAGTTACCGCCCACTATACCGCACTCCAGGCCAGCGTGGCAGGCGTTTACATGCGGTTCGCCATCGAACAACTCACGATACAGGTCACTCATCACCTGAACGATGGCTGCACCCGGAAGTGGGGTCCAGCCTGGGTAGCTGCCTTTGAAGGTAACAGCGGCACCAGTCAACTCAAATGTTGATCTTATTGCATCAGCCAGGTCCATCTTTTCTGAGTCAACGGAGCTGCGGGTGAGGCACTGGATACTGTATTCTCCATTTTTTACCAGCACGCGCGCCACATTGTTCGAGGTCTGTACCAGGTTCTCAATATCGGGGCTGAGGCGGTAGATGCCGTTCGGACAGGCGTAAATGCTACGCAATAGTTTGTACTGGAAGTCCTGGGCCAACACCTGTGCTGGCGCTGCTATAGTTTCTATCCTTACTTCCAGGTTCGGGTCAGTGGTATTGTATTCCTTTTTCAGGATATCTTTCTGGGCTGCTACAAACTCTTCAAATGCCTTTGCCTTATCCTGCGCCACAGCAACTATAGCAAACGACTCACGCGGAATAGCATTGCGCAAGCTGCCGCCATCAATTTCACTTACCTGCACGCCAAACTGCTCAGCTGCCCCGAACAAAATGCGGTTCATGAGTTTATTGGCATTGCCGCGACCCAAATGAATGTCCATGCCTGAGTGGCCGCCGGTAAGACCTTTGATGCTGATGCGGTATCCTGTTGCGTTGGCTGTTGCGTTCTCTGAACTATAGGTTCCGGTTGCAGTAACGTCCACGCCGCCGGCGCAGCCTATCGTCAGTTCGGTATCATCTTCGGTATCCAGGTTCAACATAATAGAGGCCTCTAGCAAACCGCCTTTCAGGCCCAGCGCGCCGGTCATGCCGGTTTCTTCGTCGATGGTGAACAGGGCTTCCAGCGGCGGGTGCGGAATGTCGTTGGATGCCAGCAGGGCCATGATCGTCGCCACGCCAATGCCGTTATCCGCGCCCAGGGTGGTGCCTTTTGCTTTTACCAAGTCGCCTTCCACGTACATTTCAATGCCTTGCGTGTTGAAATCAAAGTTAGTGTCGGCGTTTTTCTGGTGCACCATATCCAGGTGGCTTTGCAGCAGTACCGTCTGGCGGTTTTCCATGCCTGCAGTGGCCGGTTTTTTAATGATCACGTTGCCGATCTCATCTACCATTGTATCCAGACCCAGGCTGTTGCCAAAATCTTTCATAAACTGGATCACGCGTTCTTCTTTTTTAGACGGACGCGGTACGGCATTCAGGTCGGTGAAGTAGTTCCAGAGCGCTTTTGGCTCAAGTTCTCTTATTTCTTCGTTCATAGTATAGTATTAGCTGCCGGCGCCGGGTACACTTCAGCGCAGCAGATGTCTGCTTTTGTTTACAGGCAAATATCCGAAAATTTGAATAGAGAAACTGCTTTTATGGCAGATAGTTATCGTTGCTTGTTTATGGCCACAACATGATGTCGTTGTAATCGGGGTGGCGTTTTACGAAAGCCTCTACGGCAGGGCAGGAGGCGATGGCTTTATAGTTGTTCTTTCTGGCATAATCGAGTCCGGCACGCGCGAGTTCTCCGGCCACACCTTGCCCACGGGCGCTCTCCGGCACAAACGTATGGTCAAAATCCATGGCATTATCGTCGGTGATACTATAGGTGAGTTCTGCTTCCTCGTCGCCGATGGTTTTATAGAACCGCATATCGTCCTGGTCGTGTTTTATCTCGTCTTTCATCTGGTGTAAGTATACATGTGTCTGAAAGTATACGGCAGGGGGTAATTGTTGATTGTTAAATGGT
>DATBUF010000250.1:0-2318 GCA_036516435.1 Pontibacter sp. | reverse complement strand
TTCCGGGTAATACCCGGCTTGTTATCAGACGTATACCGCAACCCTGCGGCCGCTGCCGAGCGTGCCGGATCACCGTGGATCTCAAATAGTTCGTTTTTGTTGCCCATCAGCATCTGATACTATAGTTATACTGACAAAGTTGTAGCGGTTATTTATAGTTTATGCCGTAATTTGGGTTGCACCTGCTAATTTGCAGGCACTAACCCAACCTATCCTTATCATGCACAAAAACATATCTTACCTGTATGCTTTTTACGGAGCCTTCCTGATCGGGTGCGGCGCCGTGGCTGTAGACATTGCCGGCGAGCAGGCCAATACAGCGCTCATAACAGGGGGCATCGGCGGATTTCTGGCGCTCACAGCTGGTCATTTCCTGAAGCGCGGCAAGCGCTGGGCTTTTATACTGGGCGCTTCCGAAGCCGGCTTACTTACCCTGCTGTTGGGCTGGCGGGCGGGCACTTACTTTATTCGTTTGCTGAGCATGGTACAACAGGCCGGCGATGCGGATGCTACAGAAACAGCGGGTATGGCTTTTCTGCTCACCACAGCGATGCTCATTATCTCCCTGCTCACGCTTACAGTATCGGTTATGTTTGCCCGGCAGGTGTTGGTCGACACAAAATAGGTTTTGGTATATTTTACAATAGCATATTAAAACTGTTCTGCTTATATTAGTCAAAACAAACACTCTAAAACTAATCTAATCTTTTATGCTACAAAAAATAGGTTTGAGTATTGTGCTCACAGCCAGCGTGGTAGGCGCCGCCCAGGCACAGACAAAACTGGTAGAGAAGGTAACCAAAAAAGGCGATGAGCTGGTTATCCCGTACGAGAAGTACAAGCTGGCGAACGGCCTTACCCTGATCGTGCACGAAGACCACTCCGACCCGGTGGTGCATGTGGATGTTACCTACCACGTAGGCTCGGCCCGCGAAGAAGTTGGCAAGTCCGGTTTTGCACACTTCTTTGAGCACATGATGTTCCAGGGCTCAGACAACGTAGCAGACGAAGAGCATTTCAAAATTGTATCCGATGCAGGCGGTACGCTGAACGGAACCACCAACCGCGACCGCACCAACTACTTCGAGACCCTTCCAAGCAACCAGCTGGAAACTGCGCTGTGGCTGGAAGCAGACCGTATGGGCTTTTTGCTGGATGCCGTAACGCAAAAGAAATTTGAAGTGCAGCGCGAAACCGTGAAAAACGAACGCGGTCAGAACTATGATAACCGTCCGTACGGCCTGGTGTATGAGAAAACATCGCAGAACCTGTACCCACACGGGCACCCTTACTCCTGGACAACGATTGGTTACATCGAGGACCTGAACCGTGTAGACGTAAACGACCTGAAAAACTTCTTCCTGCGCTGGTATGGGCCTAACAACGCAACCGTAACTGTAGGTGGCGACGTGAAGCCTGCCGAAGTGGTGAAGCTGGTAGAGAAATACTTTGGCTCTATTCCTGCGGGCCCTGCCGTGGAAGACATGAAGCCGATGCCGGTGCAGCTGGATAAAGACCGCTACGTGTCGTATGAAGATAACGTGCGTTTCCCGATGCTGCGCATGACCTACCCTGTAGTAGAGTCCGGCCACAAAGACGAACATGCCCTGAACCTGCTGGCTGATATTATTGGCCGTGGCAGAAACTCCATCTTCTACAAAAACTTTGTAAAAGAGCAGAAAGCCATGTCTGCTTCGGCGTTTAACTCTACGTCAGAGCTTGCCGGAGAATTTGCCTTCTCGGTTACCGCTTTCCCGAACACCAGCCTGGCCCAGACAGAAGAACTGATCCGCAAGTCATTGGCTGAGTTTGAGACCCGCGGCGTAACGGACGAAGACCTGCAGCGCTACAAGGCACAGGCCGAGTCGGAGGCAGTAAACAGCCTGGCCAGCGTAAGCGGCAAGGTATCGTTGCTGGCTCACCTGGAGACCTTTAACAACAACCCGAACTATATTCAGGAAGAAATACGCCGCATCAATGCGCTGTCAAAAGCAGACGTAATGCGCGTGTACAACCAGTACATCAAAGGCAAGCATGCTGTTTTACTGAGCGTAGTACCAAAAGGCAAATCAGACCTGGTTGCCAAAGCTGACAACTATAAGATAGACACCGGCAAATCGGTGGCACAGCCGCAGAACTATGGCAACCTGAAGTATACCAAGGCAGTTGATACGTTCGATCGCAGCAAGCGCCCGGTAGCCGGTCAGGCCACAGCCGTAACAGTGCCGAACTACTATACAACCAAGTTCAAGAACGGCCTGAAAGTAATTGGTACCAAGTCTGACGAGATCCCGACCGTTACCATGCAGCTGACGATA
>DATBUF010000249.1:0-3105 GCA_036516435.1 Pontibacter sp. | reverse complement strand
GAAAGTTAAACAAGCTCTTACATCTGAGTGCAGCTCATCCTATCTGTTTATATTTTAACGGGGCACCTGTTGCCTTACTTGTTTTGAAAGAGTTTTTCCGTCGGAGAATTATACAGCCCATACTCAACATCCTGAAGCAGGGAATGTCGCCGCGCAAGTTGTCGGCTACTCTTGCGGTGGGTGCTGTAGTTGGCGTAATTCCGGCTTTTGGTATTACCACGATTCTGGGTACGGCCATTGCAGCACGCTTTAGGCTAAACATTGCTGCAACGGTGCTGGTAAGTTACCTGGCACAGCCCCTGCAAATACTGCTGGCGCTCCCTTTTATAAGGCTGGGTATTTTGTGGTTCGGCTTGTCAGAGCTGCATATGTCGTTTGATGAGATGATGGCCATGTTCAGGGAGGACTGGCTGAATGCGTTGCGACAGCTTTGGGTGGCAAACCTGGCTGGTATTCTGGCCTGGGCCGTATTGGCAGCTCCTTCCGGACTGGTGCTCTACTTCGCCTTTCTGCCAGTTTTCAAGCGCTTTTTACCATCCGCTGCCATCACGGTTGCTGCGCCCGCAGAAGGGTAGTGGCAGAGTGCTGCTTTTTACCGGTCGTATTCTCTGGACCAGTGATTAAGTATGATTTTACAGATTTTCAGGATTTGACCTTTGCTATAGTTGCGCCTATAGTTTTATAGTTACAGCCTCTTACCGTAGCTGGCTATAGTTTGGAGCTCTGCCCCAGGAGGGGCGCTTTTTGGCTTTGTGCTATAGTAGAGAGCTATAGTTTTATAGTTATAGCCTCTTTGGCTGGCTATAATTTGGCCCTCTGGGCCAGTCGGATTGCAAATCCGACACCATCAAAAGGACACGGGTTGCAAACCCGCGCCAGCAATAAACTTCAGCCTAGGCTATAGTTGCAGCTACCGTTTTATAGTTACAGACCAAGAGCGGACAGGTCGCGACCTGTCCCTACGGAACTACTACCACGAGAAAAGCGATGCAACTATAGCCTCTCTCCAAACTATAGCTTAGCTATCGAACTGATCACAGTCTTTGGGTTGAGCGCCTTTGACTTGTTGCGGTGCCGCAGGCAATCCGAGGCACGAGGATAGCAAGAAGGCAGCAGCGCGATGCCCGAAGACGGGGCCTCCCGGCCCGAGAGAGCCAAGCTAGCTATAAAACTATAGGTGAGTAGAGCTCCCAGGAATACAGAAGGCTATGAAACTATAGATTAGTTTAAACCACCAACTATAGTCAACTATAGAACCATAGCCGATGGCAAGCAACTCTTGCCTATAGCGTAATACAGAAATAAAAAACAGCCAGCTCTATGACAGAACTGGCTGTTGCGATTTAAAGTAAACTATAGTTTAAGCATTCTCCAGAATCTGGAACAACTCATCTAACTTAGGCGTCAGGATAATCTCAGTTCTGCGGTTCTTCTGGCGAGCCTCTTTTGTTTTGGCATTATCCAGCGGCACATACAGCGAGCGGCCGGATGGTGTAACACGCTCCGGAGTTACGCCGGCATCCGTTAAAATACGGGTAATTTCGGTGGCGCGAAGTACACTCAGGTCCCAGTTGTCCTGCATGCCTACGGTACCGCGGGCAATCGGCACATCATCGGTGTGGCCTTCTACTACTACGTTTACATCCTGCTGCTCTTTCAGCACTTGCGCCAGCTTTTTAAGGGCATCCACACCTTTAGGGTCTACTTTAGTAGAGCCGGAGTTAAACAGCAGCTGCTCAGCTAGTGAAACATATACTTTACCGTTACGCACATTTACAGTCAGGTCTTTGTCGTTGAAGCCTAGGAGGGCATTGCTCACGCGGGCGCGCAGGTTTTTCACGGCACGTTCTTTCTCATCCAGGATGCGCTGCAGCTCGGCCAGTTTCTGCTCACGGGCTTTCAGGTCGGCGTTCAGTTTGTCGATCTGGGTTTTGCTCATGTTCAGGTTTTCGCCCAGGGTTTTGCCTTCTTTCAGGGCCTGCTGCAGGCTGGCCTGGTACTCGGCCTTCTGGCGTTCCAGCTCGGCACGTTCCTGTTCCAGTTGTGCTTTCTGTGCTTCCAGCGAGGATTTCTCTTCTTCCAGGGTATGCTTCTGCTGCTCCAGGCCAGATTTGTCTATTTCCAGTGCATTTTTACGGGCAAGCAGGTCGTCGTACTTCTTTTTAGAAACCACGCAGGATGATAAGGACATACTGGCAGCGAGTACAAAAACGGAGGCGCGAACGAAATTCTTTTTCATATAATCAGTACTATAGATAACATAAGGGTTACTGAACAAATATAGTAAATTATAGATAGTCAGAAACAGAAAGGTGCCATTTTCAGGGAGTTTAGAAAATAAAAAAGGCACCTGATGAAGATGCCTTTTCATATTGGAAGGTATAATTTCACTATTCCGCCTGGTCAGGCACATCCTTGTTCTGGAAGAAGCCCTGCGGGTCCGGCATCTTACCCATCAGTTGCACCAGGTAAGTATAGTCCATGGCGATCATGTTCAGCTCACGGCCTTTGTGCAACCAGGTCCAGGCATCGGCATAGCTGCCTTCGTTATATTTTACCCGCGACATACCAAAGCAGGCGTATGCGTTCTGTGCATCGGCGGTAATAGACTGGTTAAGGTAAGTAGCAGCAAGCTTCAGTGTTTTCTTCTTTGGTTTCTGCTCATACAGGCTCAGGTAGCAATTCCCAACATCAGAAAGCAGGAGGGAGTTTTTAGGCTGCAGGGCCAGGGCTTTGTTGTAATACTCCACGGCTTCGGCAGGAGTACCTTTTGCTACTGTTACCAAGCCAAAAGCCCAGTAGGTATCGCTATTGTCGGGGTTCAGGAGCCAGGCCAGGTTAAAGCGGTACATTGCCGTATCAGCCTGGCCCTCGTTCAGGTACTCCCAGCCGCGCTCCATAAAAAACTTGCTGGCCTCAGTGCGTGTGGCAAAACTGGCGTCGCAGCTTTTCAGGAATTTCTCATCTTTTTTCTGCTGCTCTTCAGTTTTGGCGATCTTCCCGAACATGGGAAGCACGCTGGCTTCTGGTTGCCCCTGTGCAAACGTAAAGCTTACAGCCATAAAGCAGGCTGCTACGGTACTTAATACTCTTTTCATAAACCGG
>DATBUF010000248.1:0-4276 GCA_036516435.1 Pontibacter sp. | reverse complement strand
TTATCCTTTGTTTTATCGTGCGCAATGGCCTTGTCGATCTCAGTCTGTGCTTTATCCAGTGTTCCGTTCTTCTGGTTCAGAAGGGCACTGTTTACAGCCGAGTTCTGTGCGCTTGCCACTGAAATGGTAGCGGCAGCCAGGGCAGTTAAAAGTACTTTTTTCATGCTCGTTTATGAAGGTTTGTGTTTGTTATTTAACTTTTACTATAATCTCTGACAAGTACTGTTTTATACTTCTTCGGTAGTCGTTTCGGGGTCAATCATCGTATCTGGCTGCAGGGCATCTTCCGGTGTTAACTCAGACTGTTGCATTACAGCCTCCTCTATGGCTTCCTCGTGTTCCATTTCAACCTTCGCTACAGAAGAGATCTGATCACCCTCGTTCAGCTTGATCAGGCGTACACCTTGTGTAGCACGGCCGATTACGCGAATGTCTGCTACATTCAGGCGTATAGTGATACCAGAACGGTTGATGATCATCAGGTCGTCTGTATCCACTACACCTTTAATGGCCACCAGTTTACCAGTTTTATCGGTTACGTGCAATGTTTTTACACCTTTACCGCCACGGTTTGTAATACGGTACTCTTCCAGCAACGAACGCTTGCCATATCCATTCTCTGATACAACCAGCAGTTCTGTTTCCGGACTTTCTACACAAACCATACCAACTACTTTATCGTCTGGTCCGGCAAGTGTTACGGCGCGCACACCGGCAGCGTTACGTCCCATTGGGCGCACCTGCGTCTCGTTAAAGCGGATGGCTCTCCCCGACTCCAGCGCAATAATGATCTCGCTGTTACCGGTTGTAAGCTGCACGTCCAGCAGGCGGTCACCTTCGTTAATACTGATGGCATTGATACCGTTTGTTCTAGGGCGAGAGTATGCCTCCAGTACAGTCTTCTTAATAGTGCCTTGCTCAGTAATAAACACCAGGTTATGGTTCAGTACGTAATCCTGGTTTTTCAGGTCATGCACGTTCAGTACGGCACGTACCCGGTCTTCGCGTTCAATCTGGATCAGGTTCTGGATAGCACGGCCCTTGGCAGTTTTGCCGCCCTCCGGTATCTCGTATACTTTAAGCCAGAAAACACGTCCGAACTCGGTAAAGAACAACATGTGGTTGTGTGTGTTCGCAACAAACAGGTGCTCTGTAAAGTCACTCTCTTTAGATGCTGCCACTCCCCTGGAACCAATACCACCACGACTTTGGCTGCGGTACTCGCTCAGCGAAGTACGCTTGATATAACCTTCATGCGAGATCGTGATCACCATGTTTTCCTCCGGGATCATGTCCTCGTAAGAAATGTCGCCGGTGCTGGCTTCAATTGAGGTACGGCGCACGTCACCGTAGCGCTCCTTAATTTCTGCCAACTCATCTTTGATGATCTGCATACGCAGTTCTTCATCGCTCAGTACAGACACCAGATAATCTATCAACTTCATAATCTCCTGGTATTCTGCCTGTATCTTGTCACGCTCCAGACCAGTCAGACGCTGTAAACGCATATCCAATATGGCGCGGGCCTGAATCTCAGAAAGACTAAAGCGCTCCATTAAGCCATTGCGGGCAATCTCCGGATCGCGTGAAGAACGTATCAGGCTGATGACTTCATCCAGGTTATCCAACGCAATCAGCAAGCCTTCGAGAATGTGCGCACGCTTTCTAGCCTCGTCCAGTTCATACTGTGTTCTGCGGATAACAACCTCATGGCGGTGCTCCACAAAATGATGGATCAGGTCCTTGAGGTTCAGCATCATCGGGCGACCTTTTACAAGAGCCACGTTGTTAACGCCGAAAGAAGACTGCAGTGCCGTATACTTGTAGAGGTTATTGAGCACCACGTTCGGTATGGCATCGCGTTTCAGGTCGTAAACTATACGCAAACCATCACGGTCAGACTCATCACGCAGGTCAGCAATGCCTTCTATCTTTTTCTCGTTGATGAGCGCAGCAGTTTTCTCAATCATCGATGCCTTGTTCACCATGTAGGGAATTTCGGTTACGATGATCTGCTCTTTACCGGTTGGTGTTGTCTCAAAAGTAGCACGACCTCGCATCAACACACGACCACGACCTGTCTCAAACGCCGACTTCACGCCATCGTATCCGTAAATGATACCACCTGTTGGGAAGTCCGGTGCCGTGATATAGTGCATCAGTTCTGCTATCGTAATATCACGGTTATCGATGTAGGCAATGATACCATTGATAACTTCCGTAAGATTGTGTGGCGCCATATTGGTGGCCATACCTACCGCAATACCCGATGTACCGTTTACCAGCAGGTTCGGGAACTTGGCAGGCATCACGCTCGGCTCTTTCAGCGAGTCGTCGAAGTTGGGCACAAAGTCTACGGTGTTCTTTTCCAGGTCATTCAGCAGCTCATCGGCAATACGCTTCAGGCGGGCTTCTGTGTAACGCATGGCAGCCGGCGAGTCACCGTCTATCGAGCCATAGTTTCCCTGACCATCTACCAGCGGGTAGCGCAACGACCATTCCTGGGCCATACGTACCATGGTATCATAAACAGAGGTGTCACCATGCGGATGGTACTTACCAAGCACCTCCCCTACAATTCTGGCAGATTTTTTATAAGGTTTATTATACGATACCCCCAGTTCGGACATACCATAAAGCACGCGGCGGTGTACCGGCTTTAATCCGTCCCGAACATCAGGTAAGGCTCTCGAAATGATAACAGACATTGAATAGTCGATATACGCGCCGCGCATTTCGTCTTCAATGTTTATTGGTATTATTCTCTCGCCTTCATTCATGTTTCGACTTCTAAAAAATGGTTTTAATGATTTGTATATATCCTGGCAATTTAGCAAAAATCAACGTCTGACTATATAGCCTATGACTTATTTCTGCTCTTATCCTTCTGGTTCCTCTTTTGCTTATCTTTCTGCGGCTTCACTTTCTCGCCATATTTCATGTTTTGCTTTCGCCAGATGGGCACTCCCCTGTACTGGCCTTCGCCGTGCGGGTGCACCATGCGAATCTGGCATTGTGCTATGGGGCATGCCGGCCTGCATGAGAAAACAGAGAGGGAAATAAAGAGAATAAATAAGAGTAATATGCAACGGTTTATAGCCATATTTTTGGGTTTTAGAGAACAACGGACCAGCCGCCTTTCCTCTTATCCGGGACATACAAATATACACATTTTAAAGCAGAAAACCAGCTTTTAGGGTGCTTACTTTATCTGTAAAGGGGCTGCTGTAAGCGCCCTACTGCGGCTGAAAACCATTTATTGTAAAGCCTCCGTCTACAGCTATAGTTTGCCCTGTAATGTAAGCTGCTGTCGGCATACAAAGAAAGGCGATGGCAGCTGCCACATCGGCAGGTTCTCCTACTTTACGCATAGGGGTGCGGCTTACTACGTTATTATAGAATTCTTCATTCTGGAGTACGGTTTCGGCCAGTGGTGTACGAATGTACCAGGGGGCTACAGCATTAACCCGGATGCCCTCTGCTGCCCACTCAGCGGCTAGGTTGCGGGTAAGTTGTGTTAAGGCTGCCTTGGTCATGCCATAGATGCTACCGGTACGTACGTGAGTGAGTCCGGCCACAGATGTAACATGGATGATATTACCTTGCTGTGACTTAGCAAGAAGTGGGTAAAGTAATCTGTTCAACTCAAAGGCAGAACGCAGGTTGGTGCTCATGATAAAGTCGTATTCCTCTGGAGTATACTCACTTGTCGGCTTTCTGATGTTGGTACCCACATTGTTTACCAGTATATCCAGGTTCTCCCAGTTTTCAGCAACCCAATCATACAATTGCTGACGTCCTTCAGTTGTACTCACATCTGCTGCCAGTATGTGCAGGTTACCAGCTGTGTTCTGTCTCAGTTTTTCCAAGTCCTGTTGGTTACGTGCCACTGCCAGCACCTCAGCACCCAGAGAGAGAAGTTCAGTTACGGTAGCCTCTCCAATGCCTTTAGAGCCACCTGTTACTACTGCCCTGCGCCCGGACAGTGACCATCTATTGTTGTTCATGTTATTTTGTTAGAATAGAATTAAATACAATGAATAAAACAGAAAATTAGCAAATCATATTATATCTTATATATTTACATGCTGAAACTTGTTAAAATCAAGATTATGACGGTAAAATCTTTTCTTTACGCAGTATTACTCACAACAAGCAGTACAGTTCTGGCACAGAATACTTCCAAGCAAACCAGCGAGGTTGCCAAGCAAGGTATCAAAGACCTGATTGACAGTAGTGGCAAAATGGGAGTAGTAAGTTCTTTTGATACACGTTA
>DATBUF010000247.1:0-2329 GCA_036516435.1 Pontibacter sp. | reverse complement strand
GCTTCTGAAATGGGTGCTTCATAAACTTCGTACAGGTGGCGCTGCCCGTCCAGGCTCACGATGCCGCCTTGTATCTGCAGGGTATTTTCGTCTTTAAGCGTAGCTAGTGTAAACGATGGGATGCTGCAGCCACCTTCCATAGTTCGCAGAAATGCGCGTTCAGCTAACAGGCAGTGGTGGGTTTCCGGGTGATCTACAGCTTCCTTGATACGGGCCTTCAGCTCCGGCTCCAGGTTCATGGCACATTCTACGGCTACGCTGCCCTGTCCGGCTGCCGGCACAAACTCGTTTTCCGGAAAGAAATGTACGATCAGGTTATCGTACTCCATACGGTGCACACCAGCAAAAGCCAGCATCAGCGCATCAAAATCCCCGTTTTCCAGCTTTTTTAAACGTGTTTGCAGGTTCCCGCGCGATTCGCCTGTCACCACATTCGGGTAGAACTTGCTTAGCAGGGCACGCCGGCGTGTAGATGAAGTACCGATGCGGGCATTGCTGCCTGGCTCCAGTTTAAAATCAGGGTTCAGCGAAAGCAACACATCGTTTACTTTTTCGCGCTCCATAAACGCCAGCAGTTCCAAATCGTCTGATACCTTAGACTGTACGTCTTTGGCACTGTGCACGGCAATCTCGATGCTGCCATCGCGCAGGCCATCTTCCAGCTCCTCGGTAAAAACACCTTTCGAGCCCAGCTTATCCAGCGACTTATCCAGCATACGGTCGCCTTTGGTGGTGATAATTACCAGCTCGGTGGCAAAGCCCGCAGCCTGCAACTTGTCGGCTACCGCGTTTGCCTGCCAGAGTGCCAGCTTGCTGCCGCGAGTGCCTATTCTAATGATCTTATCTGTTATAGTAGTTTGCATGATTCTGTTTAATAGTTTCCGCGCAGGAAATGTGCAATCTGTATAGAACTATCCACAAAAACAATTTTAGGGTTCGCATTCCGCTCAATGTGGTAGTGTGCCTGGCTTAGTTCTTCGGCCATGCGGGTGCCATTATCAGCATTCATCAACCTCGAGAAATCCTGTACAAATTTCATTTCGTCCGGTGGCAGGTACGTGATCAGCGCAGCATCTACTCCATACAACATCACCTTCCGGAAAAGGTTAAGCGCGTACAGCAGGAAGTTCTTCTGGTTTTCGCGTCCCAGCTTCTGAAAATCGTCACTCATCTCAATCAACTCCCCGAATTTGTAGCCATAGCAGCTGCGCATCCAGGTCAGGAAAAACGTGAAATAGTCGGAGCTTACCTCAGCCAGCAGGTTGGCGGCCATGTTCAGGTTGCCTTCGGCCAGTTGCGCCACCTGGTAGGCAGCGGTAGCCTCGGTATTATAGTTCTGTTGCAGCCAGGTAATTACCTCCTGTTCCGTAAAACTGCGCACCTGCACAATCTGCGTACGCGAGGTTATAGTTGCCAGCAGCTTATCCGCCTGCTGCGATACCAGCAAAAACAGGGTTTTGGCCGGTGGCTCTTCCAGTAGCTTCAGCAGGGCGTTCGCTGCAAAGGGGTGCATCAGCTCGGGCAGCCAGATCAGCACAATTTTGTAGTCGCCTTCAAAGGCTTTCAGGGAGACCAGCTTCACCAGTTGGCGGCTTTCCTCTTTCGAGATGGCGCCCTGCTTATTTTCAGCCCCAATGTGCTGCATCCACTCGTTCAGGCCCTGGTACGGGCTTGCCAGTACAAACTCCCGCCACTGCACCAGGAAGTTCTGGCTCAGCACATCTTTTCCGGTAATGCTCTTAGTGGCCGTAACGGGCATCACAAAGTTAAAGTCCGGGTGTACCAGCTTGTTCATTTTGACGCAGCTGCTGCATGTTCCACATGAATCATCGGCTTGCTTGTGCTCGCAGTTGATGTAGGTGGCATAAGCCAGCGCCAGCGCCAGGTTGGCACTCCCCTCCTTGCCCAGAAACAGCTGCGCATGCGCCACATGGTTCTGCCGCACCGAATTTACCAGCATCTGCTTTGTTTCCTGCTGCCCGAGTATCAGAGAGAATTGCACGTTATAGTTGATTGTTAATTGTTAATTGCTGATTGTTAAATTGCTTAATGGTTAAATTGTTGATCTGGACTGTAGGCTTTACAAACCACGAGCCCAACAATCAACAGTTTAGCAATTCAACAATTAAACTTTATCCCACACTCTGTATGGCTGGGTTTGGTTGAAGATTTCGGTCAGGATGGCTTTTTCTGTTTCGTCGAGCACCTTATGGCGGCGTTCCATTACTTTTTCGGCTACTTCGTACACTTTGCGTAGTTGGAACGTCTCGAAACCAGCGGCTCCGCCCCAGCTAAACGAAGGAATAAAGTTGCGCGGAAAGCCCGAACC
>DATBUF010000246.1:0-2322 GCA_036516435.1 Pontibacter sp. | reverse complement strand
CCCTGCGCATACTTCACCTTCATGATAAGCGGTAGCAGGAAAGCAGCGGTTTTACCGGTTCCCGTCTGAGCAATGCCTAAAATATCATGCCCCGCCGAAATCAGTGGAATGGCCTGTAATTGAATAGGGGTTGGCTTCTCGTAGCCGGCATCGGCAATGGCATTCAGCAGCTGCTTGTTCAGCTTAAAATCCTCGAACGTGGTTACTTCTTTCTCTGCTTCTTCGGCCATGGTATTATTACAAAATTATTTTACAAAGGTACGGTAATTTTATAGTTGATAGGCGACTATTCAGCAATTCCATCGTTTTGCCTGATTTATAGTATTACAAAATTATTTTATCACTAAGGGGTGATATGCCTATCTTAGCACCATGAAAAGCATCCTGATAAAGAACGCCCGACTCGTAAACGAAGGAACTATAACTACGGCCGATGTGCTGGTAAAAGATGGTCACATTGCCCAGGTAAGCCAAACTATAACCACTGAAGCCGATCAAACAATAGATGCGACTGGTTTGCATTTGCTGCCCGGTGTAATAGACGACCAGGTGCATTTCCGGGAGCCGGGACTGACACATAAAGCAACTATAGCGACAGAGGCGAGAGCAGCTGTGGCGGGCGGTACTACCTCTTTTATGGAGATGCCCAACACAGTACCCAATGCCGTAACGCAGGAACTGCTGGAAGACAAATATAAAACTGCTTCACAAACATCGCTGGCGAACTACTCCTTTTACATGGGGGCCACTAACGACAACCTGTCCGAAGTGCTGCTGACCAACCCGAACACCGTATGCGGCATCAAGATCTTTATGGGGTCTTCCACGGGGAACATGCTCGTAGATAATGCCGAAACGCTGGAGCAGATCTTCTCGAAGGCCAGGTTGCCGATTGCTGTGCACTGCGAAGACGAGCAGACCATCCGCGATAACATGGCTATCTATGAAGAAAAGTATGGCGAGGACATTCCGATAAAATGCCACCCGGAAATCCGCAACGAAGCAGCCTGCTTTAAATCGTCTTACCTGGCGGTAAAGCTGGCCGAAAAGCACAACACGCGCCTGCATATCCTGCACATCTCCACCGAAGAAGAACTGAAGCTTTTCCGCAACAACATTCCGCTGGAGCAGAAACGCATTACGGCCGAAGTTTGCGTGCACCACCTGTGGTTTGATAAGGATGATTACGATACCTATGGCACGCAGATCAAGTGTAACCCGGCTGTAAAAGAGCATCGCCACAAAGAGGGCCTGCTGCAGGGCTTGCTGGAGGATAAACTGGATGTAATTGCTACTGACCATGCGCCGCACCTGTGGGACGAGAAGCAAGGCAAGTACAAACAAGCGCCGTCTGGAGTACCGCTTATTCAACACTCGTTGCAGATGATGCTGGAGTTTGTAAAGCAGGGTAAACTGACACTGGAGAAGGTGGTAGAAAAAATGAGCCATGCACCGGCTATACTTTTTAACGTACGCGAGCGCGGCTACATACGGGAAGGCTACTGGGCTGACCTGGTGCTGGTAGACCTGAATAAGCCCTATACCGTTACCAAGGAGAACACTTGCTATAAATGCGGCTGGTCGCCTTTCGAAGGCCATACGTTCAGCGCAACTATAGCGCATACTATAGTTTCGGGGCATTTGGCTTATAGTAAGGGTGCTTTTGATGAGAGCAAAAAAGGCGAAAGATTGTTGTTCGATCGGTAGAAACTATAGTTTACCATGGAGCTAGAGAAGTTTAAAGAGCTACATTATAAGTTCTTCGGTAAGGAGCTGCCGCAGGAAGTGCTGGAGTCTGAAGCGTATGAGACATACATTGATGCGATACACGAAGACGAAACTTGCTACAACTGGGCCACTGCCGAAAAGCTAAAGGCCAAAGGCTTTGATTACGAAAGCTATTGCTGCCTGATGATGGCTGACAAGGTTTTCGAAAGCCTGGATGAAGATGGAGAGATTAAATATGACGATCCGGAAGTGATCATCAATAAGTGGGACGAAGGGCTTTACGGCATACCTGTGCACAACGGTGGCGCTACGATGGTAGTAATCAACTACTGCCCGTGGTGTGGGAGCAAACTGAACAAGTAAGCATTTTATGGAACAAAATATAGCGCGAGCCGAGCGGCTTGAATTTGCAACGTTTGTCGAACTATAGTTCTCAGTTCCTATACTGCTGTTTCGGACATCCTTGTCCGGAACCAAATCTGTTGCGGACTTCTTAGTCCGCGTAACACGCAACATGGGGATTAGGAAATCCCCGGCAGATAGCTTTCGAACACGAATGTCCGAAACAGCGTTTAGCTAACAGTGTTAAAACTA
>DATBUF010000245.1:0-9249 GCA_036516435.1 Pontibacter sp. | reverse complement strand
CACCTACAAAACCAAAACAGCCCGATCATTCCTGACCGGGCTGTTCCGTAAAATTGTGTTACGCAAGCGACTACTTTGCTTCGTTGTAGCGGCGGGTTACTTCGTCCCAGTTTACTACGTTCCAGAAAGCGCCGATGTAATCCGGACGACGGTTCTGGTAGTTCAGGTAATAAGCGTGCTCCCACACATCCAGACCCAGGATTGGTGTGCCACCGCAACCTTCTGCAAACGGCATCAGGGTGTTGTCCTGGTTAGGAGTAGAGCAAACTTCCAGTTTACCGTCTTTTACGCAAAGCCATGCCCAGCCCGAACCGAAACGCGTAGCCGCAGCTGCATTAAACTTCTCTTTAAACTGGTCGAAAGAACCAAAAGCAGCGTTGATAGCATCCGCCAATTCCCCAGAGGGCTGGCCACCTCCGTTCGGAGAAAGGATGGTCCAGAACAGGTTGTGGTTGTAGTAACCGCCACCGTTGTTGCGAACTGCACCGTTTTTAGCATCAAGGTTCTGGAGGATTTCCTCGATAGACTTGCCCTCCAGGTCAGTACCCTGAATTGCATTGTTCAGGTTGGTTGTGTAAGCCTGGTGGTGCTTGGTATGGTGGATCTCCATGGTGCGTGCATCGATGTGCGGCTCCAGTGCGTCGTAAGCGTACGGTAATTGAGGTAGTTCAAAAGCCATAGTTTTATATACTTTTATATGTGAATGATGGCATACGTGTAAGCTATAAATGGTACGTATGCGTTTTAATTCTTAGTTTCAAATTTAGTTATTTTCTTCTGGCTGCAAAGAACGTTGCCATCAGGTCGGCACATTCCTGGGCCATAATACCGCTCACCATCTCGGTTTTAGGGTGCAGCAGGTTGCCTACTCTTCTATAACCCCGTTTAGGCTCATTTGTTCCGAACACCACGCGCTTTAGCTGCGCCCAGTAACTGGCACCGGCACACATTACACAAGGTTCTACGGTTACGTACAGGGTGCAATCGTGTAAGTATTTGTTGCCCAGGTATTCAGCGGCGGCAGTAAAGGCCAGCATCTCGGCATGGGCAGTTACATCGTTCAGCTTTTCGGTCTGGTTGTAGGCTTTGGCTATGATGCGGTTGTTGGCAACTATCACAGCGCCTATGGGTACTTCGCCTTCTTCAAAAGCCTGCTGTGCCTGCCGGTAAGCCTGCTGCATAAAATACTCGTCGCTGTAAATCGAAAGAAAATCTGTTGCCATAGGGGTAAAGGTATCAGGTACGGGCAGCTTTCGCAAGGTTTGGTTGGTAGTTATTGGTTGATTGTTGTTAGGAATTTGCGCCATCGCAAACTATAGGACCATTAAACTTTAGCTTCACTAAAAGCAGATGGGAAGAGTGTCCCCCTTAGAAGAGGATAAGAGGGTGACTTACCGGAACTATAAAACTTTAGCTCAAACTATAGCAATGAACAAATTCCCCTCTTGGGAGGGGTAGGGGTGGGTTAAAACTCAAACTATAGAACGATAGCCTCTCAACTTAGCAAAGGCAGAAATTCACCGCCTTAGACTACCGAGAAGTGAGTTCGAAGGTAGCGAGCGTAGCTCTGAGGGGTTAGGGGTGATTGGATAAACAGCAACTATAGAACTATAGCCAGCGCAATACTTGTCCTTCCAGGCCAGTTGAGTTACAAACTCAACATCATAGTTAGACACGGGTTACAAACCCGCGCCAGCGAAATGTATTAAGTAGCAACTATAAACTATAGCCGAACTCCTTCCCCGTTCTTAAGGCAAGGTTGGGGAGGAGTAAAACCATATTCCACTGGCCCGGACAAACAAAAAAGCCCTTCCGGATGGGAAGGGCTTTTAAACTATAGTTCGGTGTTATTTAGTCTTGATGTTTACGGAGCTCATGATCTCGCGGGCTGTTTCCTGCCACTGGTTCTTCATCAGGAACGGAACGTGCAGGGTATAGATCTGCAGCTGGTTGCCTGCAATAGTGTACTGAATGATGCTGTATTTCTGTACAGGTTTCAGGTTAGAAGAACCGCGCGTGTCGGCCAGGTTCGATACAAATTCGAATACGATAAATTTACGGCCTTTTATTTCTGTTACCTCCTGCCGGATGAAGTCGATATTGGTGAAAGTCTCTACCAGGTTGGCCTTGTAAAACTCACGCAGCATGTCCAGGTCGTGCTCCCGGAAGGGTGTTCTTTTTTGCGTAACGCTGAAATCGATGTTGCCGTCGGTGCTGGTGTAGGCTGCCAGCGGCCGGGTAGTAGCCGGGTACTCCCGCGCGATGTCGTCATCGGTCATGGGGAGGAAATCCTTTGGCAACAGGATCGAAATTTCTTTGGTCAGGTTTACTTTTTTAAGCCTTGGTGCAGCAAAAGCGACACCGGCTATCAGGATGATGGCTAAAAATGCTAAATAACGCATGTTCATAAGGGATTATGGGGCAAAGCTAAAAATTATTGGTCAATAAACAGGATTCAGGCAAAAGTGGTGCAATTTCTCTGCCAAAAGTTTGAAATAATGAATGCCGGCGACTGCTTTTAAAGTATCCTATAGTTGGTGTTGCCGTTTACAAACTATAGATCAACCACAAAACTATAGCTATGCTAGACAACTTAATAAACTCTGTAAAAGGACAACTCACCGGCGAACTGCAAAATAAATTTCAGTTGCAACCAGATACTGCCAACAAATCGGTAGACCTTGCAAAAGACCACCTGCAAAATGGTCTGAAGAAAGAGGCATCCGGCGGCAACTTTGGTGGTATGCTGGATGTGCTGAAAGGAAATAAAGGCGCTACCGAACATGCCGGTGTAAACAACATGATCGGCAACTATGTGCACGACCTGAGTACCAAACTTGGCGTGCCGGAGCAGGTAGCAAAGCAGGTAGGGCCGTTTGTTATTTCGTTCCTGATGCAGAAGCTTTCTGGCAAAGTGTCGTCGGAGGGAGATCTGATGGGCATGCTGGGCGGCCTGAAAGATAAACTGCCAGGTGGCTTAGGCGATAAGCTGGGAGGTTTGTTTAAGTAACTATAGCGGCTAAACTATAAAAGCATCGTCCTCGCTCGCATCCCGCGCGCGCGCGTATTAAGCGGCCTCTGGCCGTTTTCTATACTTCTGCTGTTTCGGACTTCCTTGTCCGAAACCTCTCTGCTGCGGACTTCTTAGTCTGCGTGAACTATAAACGGGGACTAAGAAGTCCGAAAGAGCAACCAGAGCAACCGGTGTAAATTGTTAGTTGTTTCTGAACTATAGCTTTGTAAAACAGCGCGGCCAGAGTCCGCTTGTAGCTCACACTCGCGGGACGCGGGCAAGGACAAATGCAGACTATAGCTACAACTATAAAGATGAAGCCATACCTGTCAGAGTATGGCTTCTGTGTTTAATAAAACTAAAGGCTCTTTTACCCGGCTGTTACACTTTTGGTATTATCGGTCGGGTTGCGGTCAATCAGCATGTTCATCGGGTCTATGCCTGCTTTGGCGGGTTTGTCATCCACAATAAACTCGAACTTGTTTTCACCGGCTTTTACTTTATGTTTTTTCAGGTAAAGCGGTTTGTCCTGCCAGGTGCCGTTTATCTTTTTGCGGGCAATAATGCCTATATCCACCCAGTCGTTCATCTTGGCAGGCGACTCCACACCTAAGCTGTCGGCGTACCATTTCTTGGCATCCACCGTGAAGGTTACTTTATACTTACCGTCAGGCAGTTTGGTGTATTTCGCATCGGTGGTCTTGTTCTCGTACAGCGTAATATTCTCAAACATATCGGTTACCAGGTACTGCAACGAGTCTGGTGTGGCCTCGCGGATGTAGCTCAGGAACTCGATGGAGTTGGTGTAGGGTGCCCGCTGGAACGCTACTTTCTGGATGTACTTCTGCAGCGCTTTGTTCAGGTTATCCTCGCCGATGTAGTCTGCCAGTGCGTACATCACCACGCTGCCTTTGCGGTAGTGGATGTAGCCCTGGTTCTCTACGCGGTAAAGCGGCATTTCCTTTTTGCGCTCTGTGGTGCGGCCCAGCAGGTACGAGTTCAGTTCATACTTCAGGAACTTGTTCATTTTTTCTTCGCCGTACTCATGCTTCATCACCATCAGGGCGCTGTACTGGCTCATCGTTTCCGACATCAGCACCGAACCCTGCACATCGCCGCCAATTACCTGGTGTGCCCACCACTGGTGCGCTATTTCGTGAGCGGTTACATAGAACGGGTAATCCACATCTTCCGGGTCCTTGTCGTCCACGTCCGCTATAAAACCGATCGACTCAGAATAAGGAATCGTGTTCGGGAACGATTGCGCGAACGACTGATAACCCGGGAACTCCAGGATACGCACCTGCCTGTGCTGGTACGGGCTGAAGTTCTCGGTAAAGTAATCCAGCGACTTCTTCACCGATTTGATCATGCGATCCAGGTTATACTCGTGGCCTTTGTGGTAATAGATCTCGATGGCTACATCCTGGCCGTTTTTGCCTTTCCAGTGGTCTTTCTTCACCTGGTAGTCTGCCGACAGGAAGGAATAGAAGTTCAGGATAGGCGCATCCATTTTATAGTGGAAGTAGCGGCGGCCATCTTTTGTCCATTCTTTCTGCAGGTAGCCCGGTGCAATGGCAATCTGGCTCGGGATGGTGCTTACGGTAGCTTCAAAATTCACCCAGTCCGCTTCCTTGCTGATGTAGGTATTCATGCGGGCTACGGAGTCGTTCACGTCGGCCATGCGAGGCTTAGGCTGCAGGCCGTGCTCTTTGCGCAGGTCATCTTCGCTCAGCTCCACTCCAGACTGATACCCGATTTTAGGCAGGTAGTCGCTGTTGATGAACGTGCCGTTGTAAACGATGCCGGTGTTGGAACCTTTGTTACGAAAGCCTTTGGTGGCATAATGCAGGTCCATGTTCAGGCGCACAGAGTCGCCGGGCTGCAGCGGCTGGGCCAGCTTATAAATGCGGTAGCCATAGTCTTTGTCGTTCAGGGCCAGTTTGGCAGGGCGGGCAAATTCCAGCTTGCGTACTTCCGCTTCATCCGACAGGTTAATGTGCACCGAATCAATAGGCTGGTTATGCGTGTTTTTTACCCAGAAATAGCCTTTAAAATCGAAGATGCGCTCCTGCGGGTAAATGTCCACGTTCATGTTCACGTCCGTAATGCGCGGCTGCGGTATGCCATCGTATTTTTTGTAAGTCTTCTCGAAATGAGCCTGGCGCTCTTCCTGCTCATCCGAAGTGCGGTACTCGTTCAGGATGTTGGTGTTGTAGAAGATAAAGCTACCCGTAATCAGGAAAATGACCAGTCCGGCTGCAGCTACAAAAAGAGTTGACC
Organism: Pontibacter sp.; assembly: GCA_036516435.1. Classification (GTDB taxonomy): domain Bacteria; phylum Bacteroidota; class Bacteroidia; order Cytophagales; family Hymenobacteraceae; genus Pontibacter. The sequence goes on along the minus strand of DATBUF010000245.1, from coordinate 3,953 downwards.
TGGTAAGTTGCAGGCTGGCCAGTTTCAGGCGCCACTTCAGCATGTTCTCCGAACCGCGCGACCACAACATGTTGGCAACTATAGCCAGCAGCAGGGCAAAAGCACCCCAGTATAGTTTATAGATGGTGAATGGCCAGACAAAGTGCCCATAGCCGTTCATGGCCGAGTACGTAATGCCCGGGTCGGAACTATAGGAGTAGAGTGAGTGCTCAAAACCGAGCTGGCCTTTAAAGATGTTGAGCAGGTAATACACCACCATCACAAAATGGCCAATGTACTTGTTGTTCACGATCACCTGCACCAGCATGGCCAGTACGCACAGCAGCAAATAATCTACCAGGTTAATGCCGAACAAACCCTGTAGGTATACATCAATTTCATACTTATAGTAGCCTTTAAACGTCTGGATGATGATGCCGCAGATCATGATCACGAACAACAGGATGACTTGTACCAGCATCAGGGCGGTCATTTTAGACGCAAACGGTACCCAGTTCGGGATTGGCAGGGCGTCGTAGATTTGGTTGATGCGGTTATCGCGCTCGCGCCACACCAGCTCGCCGGAGTAAAAGGTAATGATGATCAGGAAAAACAGTGCAAATGTACCGTTCAGTACCTGCACCACCTGCGAGGTAACCGGGAAGGTAGTGGTATCATACATCTTACCCACCTGCGCTCCGGAAACAAACAGGAAAATAACGCCGGCTATAGTAATAGCCATGAAGTACACGCTCTTCAGAATGCCATTAAACTCCAGCTTGCTTAGTTTGAAATACTGTTTCAGGCTCAGGTTAAACGAGAAACTCTGCGATACTTTGGGCAGGTTCAGGCGCTCGGATGGCACAAAAGCACCTACCGCCTCGGCGCTGCTGCGCTTGCGGAAAAGCTTAACACCGGCATTGGCAAACGAGAAGCTGAATCTATAGTAGCAGAAAGCCAGCAAGCCCAGGCCGATACTTAACCAAAGCGCCCGGTTCAGAATCAGGTACTCGCTGAAAGGCAGCATCAGGGTGTTGCGCTCTGCTGTGGTCCAGTAGCGTTGCGTCAGGTAAATAGCAGAGGCTCCCAGCGGGTCGGTCAGGTTGGCGATGAACTCATTGTCGAGGTCGCTGGTGAGCGTGCTGGAAATGCCGTACATTACCAGGAAAATAACGCCACCCACGTAAATAGAGAGTGCACTACGGGTAAGCGTGGCCAGGGTAAAGAAAATGGCGCCAGTCAGCAGCAGGTTCGGGATGATGATGGTCAGGTAGGGCTGTAAGTACCACATCAGGTTAAACGGACCTAACTTGTCAGGCTCCATCCAGGGCATTATGGTGGCAAACATAGCTCCAAAGGCAACTCCAGTAAACACGAACAGCGTTACCAGGAACGAACCTGTGAAGCGGCCGAGAATATAACCCGCTTTGGAAATTGGTGTGGTATAGTATAAGGAGTGTGTTTTGTGCTCAAAGTCGCGAAAAATGGGCGTACCCATCATAGAGCAGGTAATCAGCACCCCAAACCAGCTCAGTAAAGTTACGATCCAGTTGATCTGGTAAGGCGAGTTGGCAAACACTTTTCCGCCGCTGGCATCCCCGATGATTACACCGCCGCCAAATGCTCCACCCAACCCCAGCATGGCCATAAAAGCCATCAAAAACAGAATAAAGAAGTAAATATACGTAGCCGGACGCTTCATCCGGTACTTCAGTTCGAACAGGAAAATCTCTTTAAACATAGTTCATCTTTTTAATTATGAATGATGAATTATTAATTATGAATTAGTGTCTTGATTCAAATTTTGATGAAGTATGAAACAGAATGTAGTGGCGGATAAATCGTATGCTTTTGCGCTTCGCGTTGTTAAGTTGTATAAACATCTGCGTTTCACGGAGCAGGAATTTATACTTTCGAAGCAGGTGCTCAGGAGCGGAACATCCATCGGGGCTAATGTGGAGGAAGCTATAGCCGCCAGTTCGCGTGCCGATTTTGTAAACAAGCTGAATATTGCCGCTAAAGAAACCCGTGAAACGATCTATTGGCTTAGACTGCTCAAGGATAGTGAGTTCATATCAGCTAAATCTTTTGAGTCTGTTTACCAGGATGCTACCGAACTTCAGAAAATCCTGAGCAGCATTTTACTTACCACTAAATCCATTCATAATTCATAATTTTTAATTCATAATTACTTCAGCAGGTTCAGCTCGCTCCCCCTTCGTCACTTCATGTATCCTGCTGAAGTACACGTCTTCCAGGTCTGGGTGTACCGGCTCGAAATCGTGGCCCGGCTGCACATCGCTGAGCACGTGGATGATGGTTTTGCCGGCAAACAGGCGGGAGGAAATAACCTCGTACTGTGCCTGGTGCGCTGCAAGCTCCTGCTTGTGAATAAACTTGCGCCAGATGCGGCCGTTCAGGTTGTTGATCACTTCCAGCGGATCGCCGGTTAAGAGTACTTCGCCTTTGTTGATGATGGCAAAATTCCGGCACAGGTCGGTTACGTCTTCCACAATGTGCGTGGAAAGAATTACGATCACGTTCTCGCCGATTTCACTCAACAGGTTATGGAAGCGGTTACGCTCGGCAGGGTCCAGGCCGGCGGTTGGCTCATCCACTATAATCAGTTGCGGGTTGCCGAGAAGTGCCTGTGCAATACCGAAGCGCTGCTTCATACCACCCGAGTAGCCGCCCAGGTTTTTCTTGCGCACATCGTACAGGTTGGTTTGTTGTAGTAGCGCAGCCACCACTTCTTTTCGCTCTTTCGGGTTGCTGATGCCTTTTAAAACCGCAAAATGGTCCAGCATTTCTTCAGCACTCACCTTCGGGTAAACGCCGAACTCCTGTGGCAAATAGCCCAACACTTTCCGCATTTCTTCTTTCTGGCGCAGCACATCCAGGTCTCCCAGCATAATACTACCCGTATCTGCCTCCTGCAGGGTGGCTATAGTTCGCATCAGCGACGATTTTCCGGCGCCGTTCGGGCCTAGTAAGCCAAACATTCCCTTCGGTATAGTAAGGTTTATGTTCTTAAGTGCCTGGGTACCATTGGGGTATGTTTTGGATAGATTTTGAATTACAAGTTCCATAGTTATACTTTAAGGTGAGATAGTTGTATATAAATAAAATCAATCTATCCGCCTATTCAAAATAAACTATACTAAACCGTTCTTTTTCCCGACAAACCCGAACCATAGTTGTTCAGGCTTTCCGGAGTAACTATAGCTGGGGCGCATGACGTTAAGTATGAGTAGCTTATAGTTGGTGTGTAAAATAAGCTGGCCTGTGTTATAGTTGCTGTGCTTTTGTATTTGCGTCGGGTAAACTAGGCAGGCCTGAGCAATTATAGTTACTTACCTGCTTACTTGCCAACATCTGACATACTCCTGCTATTTTAGCTGCAACCTAACGTAACAATTATTACTTTTGCGCTATAAATTTAGAAAGACTACTATGCTCCGAACTCATACTTGTGGCGAACTGCGAATAGACAATGTAGGCGAAGAAGTTATCCTGACTGGCTGGGTACAGCGCCTGCGCGATAAAGGCGGCATGCTTTGGATAGACCTGCGCGACCGTTATGGTATCACTCAGCTTAGCTTTGAAGAAGGCTTAACACCACAGGATCTTTTAGACCAGGCACGAGAACTGGGCCGTGAGTATGTGATTAAAGTAGTGGGCAGAGTAATTGAACGCGAGTCTAAAAACGACAAAATACCTACCGGCGCGATCGAGCTGAAAGTTACGAAGCTGGAAGTGCTGAATGCTGCCAAATTGCCTCCTTTCATGATTGAGGATGAGACTGACGGCGGCGATGACCTGCGCATGAAGTACCGCTACCTGGACCTGCGCCGTAACCCGGTGCGCCGTAACCTGGAGCTGCGCCACCGCGTGATGCGCGAAACCCGCAATTACCTGGATAACCAGTATTTTATTGAAGTAGAAACGCCCGTTCTGATCAAATCTACGCCGGA
>DATBUF010000244.1:0-7783 GCA_036516435.1 Pontibacter sp. | reverse complement strand
ATACTGCGCCTTTGTGGTCCGCCCCAAGGTAGAGAAGTTCCGGAAGGTGTTTGCTGACAAACTAAAGCCAGAGTATAGTTGAGTTCGTTATTAGGTATTCGTTGATCGTTGTTAGTTTTTAGTGTTCTGAATACAGAACTTTATAGTTGTTTAAGAACAGCAATTCATAATTCAGCATTCATAATTCAGCATTCATAATTCATAATTAACTTGGATAGCTACTTCAAGAAGCGCTACAACAGTTTTAAGTTTGCCTTACGGGGGCTTAACTCGGCTGTACGTTCAGAGCCGCACATGCGCCTGCACGCGCTGTCTGCTGTTGGCGTTATACTGGCAGGATTCGTATTTCCGGTTACAAAACTGGAGTGGTGCCTGCTGGCCGGCAGTATAGGCCTGGTCGTTACGGCGGAAATACTCAATACCTCTATCGAGACACTTACGAACCTGGTATCGCCAAAGCACCACCCGTTGGCGGGCAAAACAAAAGACCTTGCGGCCGGGGCGGTACTTATAGCAGCCACTACAGCAACAGTTATCGGTCTCATTGTTTTTATACCTTACCTGCAGGAGCTTGTAACCTCCTATTAAGTCCTCAGCACCCGAAGCCATACTTTCTCCGTACCGCTCTATTAAGAATTAAAATTAACTACCTTTGCAGCCGCTTCATAAAAACGGAAATGTATAAAACATTAGCCCGCATACTAACTATAGCTTTGATCGGTTTTGCTGTTGGCTGCAAACCGGGAATACAACCACAGGTAACAGAAGATGTTACTGTTGACCCGCTGGCACAAGTCTGGTTAAGCCAGAAAATACAGCAACTGCAGCAGGATAAACCCGCCAACCCGCCAGCCAAAATTTACCGCTACACTTACAACAACCAGGAAGTATATTACCTAACAAGCCGCTGCTGCGACATACCTGGCAAACTATACGACCGCGAGGGGAACATACTTTGTGAACCTGATGGCGGTATAACCGGCAGGGGAGATGGCCGCTGCCCCGACTTTTTTGAGAAGCGTACAAACGAAACTTTAATTTGGGAAGATAAACGAGAAAGCTAATTAACTATGACAGGAAACGACGTACTGAAGAACCTTTCAGAATATAACATTTGGGCAAACCAAACGATGCTGGACGTTTTCAGCAGCCTGCAGAGCGTACCGAATAATGCGGCCCGCCTTTTCAGCCACGCACTAAATGCCCAGGCTATCTGGATTGCGCGCATCACCGGCACGCAGAGCCCGGTAAAAGTATGGCAGGAGCACAACCTGGAGCAACTGAAGGAACTGCACAAAAGCGCATCTTACAAGATAGCTGAACTGGTAGCTAATGCTGATGAAGCTGAATTTAACCGCCTGATAGATTATACCAACAGCCAGGGCAACAAGTATAGCACCCGCGTGCTCGATATTTTAACACATGCGTTTAACCACGCCACATACCACCGTGCTCAGGTTGCCACCGACCTGCGCAAAAACGGCCACACTCCACCCAACACCGACTACGTAACGTACGTGCGCGAGCTGATGGGCCAGGTGTACTAACTATAAACCTGAACTATAGCCAAATAAAAAGGAGCTCCAGAAAGAGCTCCTTTTTACATGATAGGGGGTTCACAAATTAATTTCTTAAGGCATAACTATAGTTTCCGGCTAATGTTTACTTAGCCAACTCAACGGTGCCCAAATCTTTAATAGCGTTCTGCGACACTACTACATTTTCCACAACTTTATCGTGGGCACCACCTTCCGTATAGAATTTTACGGTATAGGTACCAGCCGGCACACCTTTAATCAGGAAATCACCTGCTTCGTTGGCAAAGCCGCCCAGCGTGTCGCTTTCAGCTGAAATTACATAAATGCCTGGTTTGTACTCAGCAGGTGTTACCTTGCCCTTGATGCCTCCGGCTACAGCCTGCGAAATTACGCGGATCACCGGCTTCAGGTTATAGCCGCCATTGCCTTTTGGTACGACAGACTTGGCAGCATCAAAATCGAGCAGCATGACATAGGTTACATCTGCCTCCAGGTTAGCGTTTACCTGTAGTTTTACGCCTGATGTCTGGCCACTCGGCGTTTTCAAGTCAACGATGTCGCCATTCTTCAACTTCACAGTGTTCTCGTCGCCAAGTATAAGCCTGATCTGCGAAATAGAGCCGGCGGGTAATTCTGCACTGGCCAGCAGGGTGTCCCTTCCGTTAGCAAAATCCAGCAGGTTGTAAATGCCCGGATGGATTTCATCTAAGGTTATCCAGCCATCTTCACCATCTGTATTTCCGCGGTGCACCTGTACCGACTCGATCTCAACATTTACTTCTTCATAATCGCCTGGGGCATCGGTCATGCGCACCTGCAGTTTGGATGTACCTGTTGCACTGTTGTCTGAGTCGCTGTCGCAGGCGCTGAACCATACCAGGCCGCTTAGCAGGAAGGGGATGATAAGTTTTCTTTTCATAAGTACTTGTATTTAAATGTTACGGCTCAAATATCTGCTACCAACATGAAGACAACATGAAGGATTACGTTTATCCTATCTTTTATTGAGCCAGCTGCTGCAGCTAGTAATTGCAGCAACTATAGGAGAAGAACGTTGGCAACAGCAGGAAATTACGTACCACTATATATGAAAGATGCCTGAAGTGTTCGCTTCAGGCATCTTTCTTTAAATAGAACAAGTGTAGCTATGTGTACTTCTAAAGTACAGCTTATTTTGTACCTGTTTTGGTTGTATCGGTCTGAGCTGGTTTAGCAGCAGGTTTGGCTTTTGGCTTCAGGAAATCCGAGATTTTATCGGTTGCCTGCTTTTTGAGCTGTTGCTCTGCCTCTTTCCGCTTCTTCTCCAGTTCTTCACGGGCTTTCTGCTCGGCCTCTTCTTTTCTGCGGTTCAGTTCATTCTTCAGGCTATCGGCTGCCTGTGTTTTGCGCTGCTCCAGCTTCAGTTTGGCATCATCCAGTTTGCTCTGCACGGCATTCTTTACCAGGTTGGCAGCCTGCTCTTTTACGCTGCCACCTGCCAGGCTCACGCGAGGGTCGGCCAGGGTACCGCCTACCTTCAGGTTCAGCGTTACGCGCTCAGCCGCCTGCAGGTGATTGCCGCCAATCATGCCTGCCAAACGTGTATTCAGCTCGCGGCCCACTTTGCCGGTGGGTACGTTCAGGGCAGTAATGTAATCTATCTGGCCGTTCACGTTGTTGCTACCGCCCACGGTCATTTCCATATTGCCGATTTTCAGGTCAAATGGCTTTATTACCAGGCTGCCATCTATAATCTGGGCATCTATCTGCTTGTTCTCCACTACAAAGTTCTTCAGTTCTTCGAGGTGGGTCAGGCTGGTGATCTTATCTACAATCTTCACGTCGCGCACGGCTGCTTTCAGCACCTTTATCACACCGGCACCATCCAGCGTTTTAAACACCGGAGTCATGTCTGGAGCCATCTCGCCGGCAAACTTAAAGTTGGTGGAGAAATTACCATCCAGCACTCCGGCAATAGGTGCCAGCACTTTTATAGTATTAAAGGCATTAAAGGCTTCTCTGAAATTCAGGTTTTGTATGTCCAGTGCCATGTCGAACAGCGGCTTGCTCAGGTCCTTGGTATTGTAGGTACCACTGGTAGCAAACGTGCCGCCCAGCGTATTAAAGGTTACCTTGTCCAGCCTGGCTACTTTGTCTTTCACCAGTACGCGGCCATCCACATTGTTCAGTTTCAGATTGTCGTAGGCTACCTGCTTGGCATTCACATTCAGGGTAATATCCAGGTTAGCGGGTACTTCCACCACACCTGTTGCTTCGGTGCTGGCAACTGGCTGGCCGGTTTCTTCTACCATCCACTCGTTCACATCAAAGTTATTCGAGCTCAGGTTAAAGTTACCGCGCAGGCTCTGGTTATCAGCCAGGGCATAACCCAGGTAGTTTGAGATGCTGCCAGTTGCCTGAATGTCGCTCTTACCCAGATGGCCACTCATGTTTCTCAGCTCAATGCGCTCGTTGTTGAACACGGCATCTGCCTTGCTGATCTTTATACCCTGTGGCAGGTCGGTGCTTACAAAATTCAGGTTGCTCACAGCCATGGTACCGTTTGCTGCGATGTTGTTATACTTCTCTGCTTCAATATCACTCAGCTTTCCTTTGGCAGCTACATTGGCATTTATTCTGCCCGAAACAGTCATGCCTTCCTGCGGAAAGATCTTGGTCAGCTTGGTCAGGTCCAGTATGCCTTTAATGTCGAAGTCGAAGGCCGGCTTGTCTATGCCGGCTATCAGGGCGCGTCCGGAGAGTGGTTCCCCATCCAAGGTCATTTTAAAATGCTCTACATTAATGCGGGTATCGTCGGTGTTGCCAGTTTTGTTCAGGATGTTGGTGACCATGTTCAGGTTCTCGATCGGAGCCGGGAAGTCCTTGGACTTGATATAGCCATTGGTCAGGCGCATGTCGGCATCAATTACCGGCATGCTGGTTTTAGAATAAACGCCTTTGGCATCGGCATCTACTTTCAGTAACCCGCGCAGGGTCATACCTTCTACCGGGAACACCTTGGTCATTTCGGTCAGGTCAATGCTTGCTTTCACGTTGCCATCTACCTTCATCGGCTCCAGACCTTCTACCAGCATTTTGGCATCTATCGGGTTCTTACCCAAGTCCAAGTGCAGTTGGCGCACATTTATAGTTGTGTTGTTCGGGTTGCCATCTTTGTTATCGATGCGCATATCCACGTTAATATTGCGGGCAGCCTGTGGCAGGTCAGGGTACTTAAACATCCCGTTGATGATCTTCAATTCTGTACCAAAACCCGGCATTAGGGTATCGAGCATGCGGCCTTTAAAGTAGCCATCGAAGCTCAGCTTACCTTCCGTCTTGATATCCTTGAACTGCTCGGTGTACATACCTGGTACTACCGAGAGCACATTCCTGAAGTCGGTTTCTGTGGCCTTAAAGGTCAGGTCAAAGTCCATGGCCTCGTCAGGCATCAGTATAGTTCCGGCAAACTGGAAAGGTAACTCGTTTAGCCTGATGTTGTTATCCTTGAAAGTATAAAGCGACTTGTCCAGGTCCATGGCCATTGTTACATCGGCGTCCAGTTTCCCGTTCTCGATATAGTTTACGCCATTATAGGTCATGGTAAAGCGGTCTGATGTGGTTTTAGAATCCATATCAAACACATCTTTGGCAAAGTCGCCGGAGCCGGTATGGTTTACGTTGTAAGCAGCCATGCCAAAAGGGATGCTCAAATCATCATACAGCAGCGTGCCGTTAGTGATATCCCATTTCTTGATGGCCACGGCAAAGTCGCTGGCTACTGTATCGGCGGGGGTAGGGGCAGCCGTGTCGGGTTTCATGATGTCCCAGTTGGCTTTGCCGCTTTTCAGCACTATAAGCCTGATCTTCGGCTCATCCAGCGTTACAGAGTTTATCTTCAGTTCGTCGCCTGTAAGCACACTCATCAGGTCCAAGCCCATTCTGAAAGACGGAATCTGCGCCAGCGTATCGGTTGCAAAGGAGTCTATCCCAACTATAGCCAGGTTCTCTACGCCCAGCGATACATCCGGGAAATCGCGGAACAACGACAGGCTTACATCATCGGTCTGGTAAATAACGTTGGCATTAATATTCTTTGCAATCTCTTTGTCAAGGGTCTGTTTGATTTTATCTTTGAACAAAACAGGCACCAGCGCTGCTACTGCCAGCAATACCGCCAAAAAGACAAAGAAGCCAATAACTACTTTTTTCATATGAGAAGGTATAAGGGTATCTGGTTAAAGGTGTTACTCGGTTAGCTTCGCAACACGAGAAACAAAGTTATAACATCTTCTAAGGATGCTTTCTGCAAAAGTATAGCCAAAACTATGCAAAAGTTTAAATGTCAGGCATAATAAGCAGTATTTTTTGAAGCTTTTATATTCTATAGTAACTTAAAGTATGCTGCTGATAAAACGTATGCTGTGTATGACTCTCTGTGTGTTCGGCTTTGCAGCTGCCGCACAGGACGTGCTTTTTACGCAGCAGTATGCCAGCCGTTTATACTATAACCCTGCTTATGCCGGCCTCGGGCACGACTGGAGCGTAAGCCTGCACCACCGTACCCAATGGCCTGCCTTAAACGGAGCTTTTGTAACAAACCAGATAGCAGCCGATTTATTGCTCCCGAATACAAAAAGTGCAATTAGCCTGCTTCTGCAGCAGGACAAAGCCGGCGTTGGTGGATTACAAAAAATGATGGCTTCGGCAGGGTACGCTTACCATACGCCTTTAACGGACCGCCTTGCTTTATCAGCTGGTTTGCAGGCCAGCCTGGGAGCACTAACTATAAACTATGACAACCTGGTTTTCGGAGATCAGCTTACGGATAATGGCCAGGTAGCGCTTACCTCGGCAGAGGCCCATACATTTGAACCAACTAAGTACCTGAGCTTTACAACCGGGTTACTCCTTTATACCGACCAACTGTTGCTTGGCCTGGCTGCCTCGCACTTAAACCAGCCAACTTACGGTTTCGCTGCCAAAACCCGCTTACCGATACGATTTACAGCCAACGCTGTTTACAAATTTTACGTTAACGGCTACCGGGGCCAGAACGGACAGCCTGAATTCAGCATATCGCCTGCAGCCACCTTCATCCATCAGGAAAATTTTACACGGCTTGATGTGGGTGTATACACTAATTACACACCTCTGGCGTTAGGATTATTATACAAGGGAGTACCTGCTGCAGGCGGTGCCAACCACGAGCAGGCAGTTGCCGTAATAGCAGGGCTGCAGCTAAACCAGTTTAAAATCGGCTTCAGCCACGACGTTGGAATAACTGATTTTAGCAGGCAAAGTGGCGGTGCAAACGAAATTTCGCTGGTTTTTGAACAACTTCCCACAAGAAGTATGTTTAAAGGCCGTTCCGGGTCAAAAATAAGCCGACGCATTGTTTGCCCGGCATTCTGATTTTATTTATAATTGCATATTAAATTACGTTACAAGAACCTTATCTTAATTGGGTGCTATTTTATGAGATTTGCTAAGTTTTTATCGGCTGCGGTTTTGGGAGGTCTACTCCTTACTGGCTGCAACAGGGGAGGTAAGCCCACCAGCACAAGTCCCGGCAACTACAGTACTGCTACTGGTATAGAGTACGGCGAAGATGAAAAGGCTTTCGCAGTAGAAGATTATGCCGACATCCAGGGAGGTCCGGGTCTGGTCTTTATTGAAGGCGGCCGTACGACCTTAGGTTCGATGGAAGAAGATGTTGCCATGACGCGGGACAATATTGAGCGTACCGTAACTGTGGCTTCTTTTTATATGGATGAGACTGAGGTAGCCAACATCCACTGGCTGGAGTATCTGCACTACATTAAGCAGGATTCTGTGCCGGAGGTGTACCAGGCTGCCCTGCCTGACACAACCGTATGGTCACGCCAGCTTTCCTTTAACGACCCTTACGTAACATATTACCTGCGTTATCCTGGTTTCCGTTTCTTCCCGGTGGTCGGTGTCAGCTGGTTACAGGCTAACAACTACGCGCTGTGGCGTACAGCTAAGGTAAACGAAAACCTGGCTAAAGAAGCTAAAGGTGGTAACAAACGAGGCTTATTCGGAAGAAAGAAAGGTGCTGAGGCTCCTGCAGAAGATTCAAAACCATCCATCGAGTCGGGCTATGTGCTACCGAACTACCGCCTCCCAACAGAGGCTGAGTGGGAGTATGCTGCTCAGGCTATGATCGGTACACAGTACTCAGAAGACGAAAACCAGAACAACCGCAGACTATACCCGTGGGATGGCCACCAGGTGCGTAACCC
>DATBUF010000243.1:0-1616 GCA_036516435.1 Pontibacter sp. | reverse complement strand
GCTGCCGGCTACCTTTGTACTATCTTATAATCAACCTTTCAGAAGATAACTTTATGTTTCGTTTCTCAGCATCAGCTCCCAAAACCTACGAAAACCTGGATGGAAAAAGCTTCAGAGCCAGGTACCAGCAAGCACCTAAAGCCGTTCTTCTGGATGTAAGGACCGCCGGTGAGTTTGCAGCAGGCTCCATTGCAGGTGCCCTAAACCTGGATGTTACTTCTGCAGCATTCCGGCAGGCACTCGAGGCACTGGACAAGGATACCGAATACTTTGTGTTTTGCGTGAGCGGGAACCGCAGCGGCACTGCCTGCGCCCTGATGGCGGACAAAGGATTAATAGCCTGCAACCTCGCAGCCGGTATTAGCAGCTGGCCTGCCCGGTAAAAGTAAATGGAGCTTACAGGAGGAGGGTATCCGCCTGCCGGTGCCTCTCCTGCCCAGGCTCTCAGTAATCACTATTTAGTTAACTATAAAAGGATGTTAGAATTTTTGAGCCAGCCCTGGCCGTGGTATGTGTCTGGGATCGCGATCGTAGTGGTGATGGTATTGTTACTTTTCTTTGGCAAAGCCTTCGGGTTTTCGTCTAACCTGCGGGTGATCTGCGCTGCCTGCGGAGCCGGAAGGCACAGTACGTTTTTCGATTTTAACTGGCGCGCCCAAACCTGGAATTTGCTGTTTCTGGTCGGAGCTATAGTTGGCGGGTTTATCTCGTCTGAGTTCCTGACCAATGGGGAGGCCGTACAGCTCTCGCAGGCCACTATACAGGACCTGAGCCAGCTGGGCATGGCAGCGCCTGAGGCTTTGCAGCCCGCAGAAATCTTTAGCCTTGATGCTCTGTTTACAGCAAAGGGCTTCCTGCTCCTGCTACTGGGTGGCTTTGCTATTGGCTTTGGCTCGCGCTATGCGGGTGGCTGTACCTCGGGGCACGCTATCAGCGGTTTGTCTAACCTGCAGGTGCCCTCCCTCATCGCTGTCATCGGCTTCTTTATCGGCGGACTGATCACGACCTGGTTGCTGTTGCCGCTCATCTTTTAGTAACTCTGTACTGGCAACTATAGCTCTAACTATGAGCATCACGCTTACATCAGGCATTTATCCACACAACCAACTGAAAACCACCGTTAAATAACAGTACCTATAGTTTACAAAACTATAAAAGGTAGCATCTATAGTTTACAACACATGAAAGGATTTAAATTTATACTCACAGGCATCTTGTTCGGCATTGTCATGAGCAAATCAGAGGCTATTTCCTGGTACCGCATCCAGGAGATGTTCCGCTTCCAGTCGTTTCACATGTACGGCATCATTGGCACGGCAGTGGTGCTGGGAGCTATCGCTACCTACACCATCAAGAAGTACAACCTGCGCGACTACCAGGGAAACCCGATTGCTTTTACGCCGAAGGAGAAATCTGTACCGCGTTACCTGTTCGGGGGCATCATCTTCGGGTTGGGCTGGGCGCTGACCGGCGCCTGTCCTGGTCCTTTGTTCGTGAACCTGGGGCACGGGTTCTGGCCTTTTCTGGTAGCTATTTTCGGGGCAGTGGCAGGTACTTATAGTTATGGTCTGCTGAAAGACAGGTTACCACACTAGGCGGTAACCTGCTCTCCGGCA
>DATBUF010000242.1:0-4491 GCA_036516435.1 Pontibacter sp. | reverse complement strand
TGTGCACTAATAGCCGGAGCCTGGTTATCAAGTGTTACAACCACTGTATCTGTTACAATGCAACCGGATTTTGTATCAATAGCCCGAAGGACATAAGTTCCTGGCTCATTCACCTCCAGGTTCGGGTTGCCATACTGAATGAATTTACCATCGCCGGTATACCAGTCCAGGAAAGGAGTGCCTGAGATGCTACCTTGCAGGGTCACCTTCTGACTCTTACATGTAAGCACCATGTCCTGACCAGCGTCAGCAGTTAAGGTCGGGTAGAACGTCCAAACTTCTGCAGAAGCTGTTGCACTGCAACCCGTAACCGGATCTGTAGCTGTTAGGGTATACGTGCCTACCACTGAAACACTGATGACTGGCTGGTCAGAAGTAAAGCCATTCGGACCTGTCCATTCAAAGTCCAGACCTGGTCTATCCGGACCAGCCTGGAGTTTAACAATCTTGTTATTGCAGGTAATGTAGTCATGGCCCGGATCACGGGTGATCTCTAAATTAGGAGCCTGGTTATCAAGTGTTACAACCACTGTATCTGTTACAGTGCAACCGGATGTTGTATCAATAGCCTTCAGTACATAAGTTCCTGGCTCATTCACCTCCAGGTTCAGGCTACCAAATGTGACATGTTTCCCGTCTTTGTACCAGTGTGAGAAAGGAGTGCCTGATATAGAACCTTCCAGTATTACCTTCTGGTCCTTACATGTAAGCACCTTGTCCGGGCCCGCATCGGCAGTTAAGGTTGGGTAAAACGCCCAGACATTTGCAGAAGTAGTGGCACTGCAACCTGTAACCGGGTCAGTGGCTGTTAAAGTGTACGTACCTAATACAGAAACAGTGATGATTGGCTGGTCAGAAGTAAAGCCATTCGGACCTGTCCATTCAAAATTCAGACCTGCTCTATCCGGACCAGCCCAAAGGACAACAATGTCGTTATTGCAGGTAATGTAGTCATTGCTTGGGCCACGGGTGATATCTAATCCGATCTTTTGTATATCTTGCGCTACTACCACCGTGTCAGAGGCTGAAGCACCAGTTTTAGGATCGGTAACAGTTAACGTGTACGTTCCGGGCTTATTAACAGTAGGTGTTGCCTTGGAAGATGTAAAACCATCTGGCCCTGACCATGTGTAAGTAACACCAGCTGTAGTTGAAGAACCCTCCAGTGTCACTTCCGTAACAGCACAGGTAAGTAATTTATCGGCTCCTGCATTCGCATCAGGTACAGCTGCCTCGCTTTCCACACAGAACCGGATGTCGTCTATAGCTCCGGAGCCAGCCAGCATACCGGCAGCGTTTAGGCCATCCAGTTTTATAACCATCTTCATCACCCCTTTGGTATTGCCCAGGTCAACAGTCTGCTGGCTCATGTTGCCCAGGCTCTGCAGCTGCACTTTATGCAGTTCGTTGCCTTTGCCATCATAAAGGTAAACCCACGAGTTGTTTTCATACGGATCTATATCCAGGGCTTTGAGCGAAGTCATAGTTACCGGGCCAATGGCCGAAAAGTCGAGGATCATCTCGCCACCCCACGGGTTGTCGTTTGGCTCGGGGTGCAGGTCCTGGTTGATGATTAGCACATGGCCCCAGTCCCAGGTGTACAGATCCAGGTCATCTCCGGTAGGCTCCAGCGTGTTGAAGATAGAAGCATGGTTCTCTGATGCATATGTGCCGTTCATCTTACGCATCCGGTTAAAAATGCTCACTTCACCGGCATCCGTTTGAATGGAAGATATAAAGCCAGTAGCCACATTCTCAAAATCTATCACGTGGCAGCCTGCCTGAGGAGCTGCACTCTTTGTTGCACCGGATAATGAATACTGCTCGGTACCTATTGCAAGGCTGGCTGTAACAAGTGTGAAATCACGTAATTTTGTGTGTGCCTGCACGCTCTGGCTGAGTGCCAGCAGAAGTAGAAATGTACCCAGCCACACGTTGGTGGTTCTGAACATTGCCCCAGTTGGGGCAGACAAAAAGTAAAGTTTTTTCATAGGTAAATGTGTGTTTAAATTAATATAATCTGAGTGATACCTGCAGACAGCAGGCACTTGCTCTTTAAGGATGGCTATACCCACTTCAGAAGTTTTTGTTACCTACTTTGAGCTAAGAAATGCTATATTGGTACATGGTGTTTAAGGGACTGTAATAAAGTGGATTATGGTGGCAGGTTGGTGCAGATGTTTGCTTTAAATTGCAGCCACTACTTAAGGCAGAAGGTCAGGCGACTTCTCTTATTTACCGGAGCAAATTGTAACTACTGCGTACGTTTGTTGTTATAGTAGTAGAGCAATGCTGTACTGGTTTGTTCCTGGTCCTTTAAGCCTGAAACAGAGCGCTGCCGGTTACAGCTTAGCGGGCGCGTTTTCTAACTGGCGCTGGCTATAGTTTATAGTTCGGGAAAGCAGCACATCTTTTATAGCTTTGTATGCAGTCAGTAAAAAGAAGGGTTAATTTAGAAACTATGTTAAAGAACCTGGATAACTTGTTGCAGGAGAAGGAAATCCGCCCGACAGCCATGCGGCTGCTGGTACTTGATTTTCTTTCTTCGCAGGAAACGGCAGTGAGCCTGAACGACCTGGAGGCTGCCCTGCACCGTGCTGACCGTATCACATTATACCGCACCCTTAAGACATTCGAAGAAAAGGGGCTGGTACATAGCATCGCAGATGGTACCGGAACTATAAAATATGCGATGTGTGCGGATACCTGCCCCGCACAGGAGCACCATGACCTGCATGTGCATTTCCATTGCAACCGTTGCGCTGAAACATACTGCCTGCCAAAATCGCGCATTCCTGAAATTACGCTTCCCGGTAACTTCCGTGCGGAAGAAGTGAGCCTGGTGGTAAAAGGTACTTGCGGGCACTGCATGGAGTAAAAATGCAATACAGTTGCAGGCCGGTAACTATAGTTTTGTGTCAGAAACCATTTAACACAAACTATGAGATTCAACTGGAGTATGCCTGCAACCCTTCAGCCTTACTATAAACAGGAGTTAATTGCCTACCGCCAACTATGGCAGCAAGGACTTCTTGCTGCTGCATGGAGGCACCTGGAGCGGGCGCACATACTGGGGCAGCCGTATCCGGCTGCTCACACTGCCGTACACTGGTACATGTTTTTATTCGGCTTTAAAACCCGGAATGCAAAAGAAGTTATCGGGCAGCTTCCCCGCCTGCTCGTAGGCGGAGTCAAATCCTGGGCAGGCATGATACCGCTTGGCAACACAGGGGGCGCAAATGTGTCTGCACTCCAACCTATGCCTATTCCCGCCGACCTGCAACAAATCATCCGCAATGCCCGCTAACTAATAATGAAAACTACTATGAAGGAGAATATTAATACTGCGAAGAGCGCAGAAACAGATTTTAAACCGCTGGAAATTACCTCACCAAGAACAGCCGAAGCCCCCGGGCCCGCAATCGAACCCACGTGCTGCTCTGTAGACGAAGGAGGCGTGGGCCACTCGCATGCCGGAGAGGAGGCAAAAGCATCCTATATCCCAACAGCTATAAGCCTTGTGCTGCTACTTGGCGGTATACTGCTGGACTACCTGGGCACTCCCTGGTTTACAGGGGCCGTACGCTTTATCGTGTATAGTATGGCCTATGTGCTGGTAGGCTGGCGTGTGGTATGGCATGCTGTCCAAAGCCTGCGGTCCAGTTTCTTTAACGAGTTCTTTCTGATGAGTATGGCTACGCTGGGCGCCTTCTATATTGGAGAGTATGCCGAAGGTGTGGCAGTGATGCTGTTCTACGTGATCGGGGAACACTTTCAGGAGGCAGCTGTACTCCGGTCGCGCCGGTCTATCAGAGCCCTTATCGATAACAGACCGGATGAAGTGGAACTGATAAAGGGAAACCGCACGGAGCGTGTAAAAGCAGTGGAGGTGCAGGTAGGCGACGTAATGCAGGTAAAGGCAGGAGAGAAGGTAGCGCTGGATGGCGAGATGCTTTCGGAAGGAGCAGCCTTTAATACAGCCGCACTTACCGGCGAATCGAAGCCTGCTACAAAACGCAAAGGAGAGCTCGTGATGGCGGGTATGATCAACCTGGACCGTGTTGTAGAATTGCAGGTAACAGCTGTGTACGAAAACAGCGCCTTATCCAAAATACTGAAACTTGTAGAAGAGGCCAGTGGCCGCAAAGCTAAAACGCAGCAGTTCATTACCAGGTTTGCCAAAGTATACACGCCAATCGTCTTCTTTTTAGCTGTCGGGCTTACGCTGTTGCCTTACTTTTTTGTGGAGAGCTACGACTTTAACCAATGGCTGTATCGTGCCCTTATCTTCCTGGTGATTTCCTGTCCGTGTGCGCTCGTAATTTCTATTCCGCTCGGCTACTTTGGTGGCATTGGAGCGGCCTCGCGCAATGGCGTGCTCTTTAAAGGCTCCAACTTCCTGGACCTGATCACGCAGGTAGATACTGTGGTGATGGACAAAACCGGAACCCTGACCGAAGGTGTGTTTCAGGTACAAGAGGTACATACCGT
>DATBUF010000241.1:0-6666 GCA_036516435.1 Pontibacter sp. | reverse complement strand
AGCCCGGTAAAATGTTCCATAAAAAGGGGCAGGGCGTACGTCATGTTTCGCTCCGCTTTCAGGCTGTCGTGGAATACGATGATGCTGCCGCTTTGGGTTTTAGCAATGCTTTGCCTCAGGCATTCTTTGGGTGTTAATGTCGCATCATAATCGTTGGTGAGCACATCCCACATAATCAGCTCATAGGTTGGCCGCAGGGCTTTGGCCTGTGCCGAAGTAATACGCCCGTAAGGTGGCCTGAACAACAGTTTATGACCCGAATTAACCGGAACTATAGTTTCCAGCGCCTGCTGGCACTGCTGCACGTTTTGCAGGTATGCCTCCAGGGGAGTTTGCCAGCCCTTGAGGTGGTTGTAGGTATGGTTTGCCAGCTTATGCCCGCCCGCAGCAACTTGTTGCGCTATAGTTGGGTGCTTCGCCAGGTTATCGCCTACACAGAAAAAAGTAGCCTTTGCCTTATACTTTGCCAGCTGCTCCAGCACCCAGGGCGTTACCTCCGGAATGGGCCCGTCGTCAAACGTAAGGTACAGCTTTTTGCCCGCCACATTGCGGTGCCAGGTATAACCCGGCAGCAGCTTTTTCATCAGGTAAGGCGTTTTGTAGAGGCGGAACAAGGTTAAATTGTTGAATTGTTGAATTGCTGAATTGTTGATTCTCCTTAACTATAGAACTATGGCTACTCAACAATTTAGCCATGCAGCCATTTAACCATTAATCACTTAAACCTGCACGAGAGCAGGGTGATGTCGTCGTTCAGGGTGGCGTCTTCGTTGTAGAGGTTTATTTCGCGGAGCAGCTGCAGGTGCAGCATTTTGGAGCTCAGGAAACGGTGTGTCTGCAAAAACTGAATCGTTCGCTCAATGCCGAACTCCGAGTCGTCTTCGTCAAACACTTCAGTCAGGCCATCGGTGTAGCACAGCAGCACCGCGTTTTCGGGCACCGTAATGCTGGTAACCGACATAAATGGCAGTACATCAAAAACACCCAGCATGGTACACCCTTCGTTCAGGAGGCGGTGCGTATTGTCCTCGTACAGCAAAATCGGTGAGTTATGGCCGGCATTTACGTAACAAAGCTCCCGCGTTTTACGGTTGTAGAGCGCCAGAAACGTGGTAATAAATTTCTCGGCAATGGCGTTGCGGTAAATCAGGTTATTAAGCTCCGATACTACCGTGTTCAGGTCTGATGTCTGGCGAAGTATTGTTCTCAGACCCGCCTGAAAGTTCGACATCAGCAGCGATGCCGGCACCCCCTTACCCGATACGTCGGCCACACAAAACAAGAACTGGTCCTGGTTTATTTCGATGTAGTCGTAGTAGTCGCCGCCAATGGAAGAGTGCGGGATGTAGCTGGCATGGATGGCAATGTCTTTGTCGTTTGGCAGGGCCTTCGGGAACAGCATGTTCTGTACTTCGCGTGCAATCTCTATCTCGCGGCGGATGGACTCTTGTGCCAGGCGCTGGCGGGCCATTTTGTGGTTCTCGATGGCTACCAGCATAATGTTACTCACCGTCTGCACAAAGTTCAGGGCTTCCAGGTTGGTGTAGAACGGCTGCATTTTACCGATCATCACAAAAGCCAGCACTTTGCCGTTGTGCAGTACCGGAATCACGATCTCGAAGGCACGCCACTTTTTATCTACCTGCAATTTAGAGACATACGTGATCTCTTTCAGGGAAGTGATGGCCTCCGGCAGTTCCTGTTTTTTGAAATCCTGCTGCGTACCAAAGTCGGCCTTGCACTCCCACTCCTCGTCGTGCACGTACAGCACCAGCCGGCTAATCTGCAACTGTGCGAGCAGCGTGAACCGGTAAATTTTATATAAAGCAGCCTCCGGCAGGTTATCGTTAATAGCCTGCGTAATTTCCAGCAATGCCGAAAGCTCCAGCTTTTTCAGGTTCAGTTCCTGCAATATGTTTGGTGTGCTACCTTCAGCCATTCGTTAACGGTATTTTTGGATCGTATGCATCGCGCAGGCCATTACCCAACAGGTTAAATGCCAGCACCAGCACACTAATACAGATACTTGGTAAAATTACTAAATATAAACCAGCCTTCGCCCCGATCAGCTGAAAACCTTCGTTCACCATCATGCCCCAACTCGGAGCAGGCGGCTGCACGCCAAGCCCCAGAAAACTGAGCCCAGCCTCGATGAGTATGGCTGAGGCAAAGTTGGCTGTGGCAATAACGATTAAGGGCCCGATCATGTTCGGAAGCAGGTGGCGGAAAATGATCTGCCGCTGCGGAACTCCCAGAACCTGAGCAGCTTCGATGTAGGTCTTTTCTTTTAAGCTGAGCACCTGGCCCCGTACCACACGGGCAACTTCTACCCACATGGTTAACCCAACCGCCACAAACGCTACCCACACCCCTTTGCTGTCCAGGGCAAGGCTAATGGCAATTACCAGCATAATACTGGGCACCGACCATACCACCGTCATCAGGAAGGTCATCAGTTTATCTACCCAGCCGCCAAAGTAGCCCCCTACAGCCCCGATCACAATACCAACAAATACGGAAATCAGTACTGCTACAAAACCAATCCCCAGCGAAATACGCGTACCCAGTATCAACCGGCTCAGCACATCGCGCCCGGCTTTATCGGTACCCAGCCAAAAGGTTTTAGTCCGGATGTGGTCGTTTTCTATAGTTTGTCGCAGAGCTGTGCTGGAACTATAGTTTTGCGGGTTGGCAACAACCTCGTTTAACCCGAACGTGCGAGGCTGGTCGGCCATGGCATTGTTGCTGCGGAATGGCTGCACTTGCAGGCTGTCGCCTTTAAAACGATAGCTCTCGATGGGGATCTCGCTGTAAGCTGCGGGTGCACCGGAAAGCACAAACATTACAGGGTTTACAGTGGCAGCAGGGTCTTCTTTAGAGATGCGCAGCACTTTAGTGGAGAAGCCGGGCGTTTTTTTCTGGAGCTGCACCAGGCCATTGTTCGCATTCGGTGTACTGTCGGGCATAAGCACGTATCCCAGCAGCGCTACCACTATAGCCACTACTATAATCCCCAGCCCAGCCATAGCTGGTTTGTTCTGCAACAGGCGCTGCCTTATGTAGTAAGAAGGTGGCCGGTTAGCAGCTTTGGTGTGTTGTAGTACAGCCATTTAAATTGAGTTATGCACCACAAGGCCAGCCTTGGTAGCAAGATAAAAGTATTCCTGACAGTGCTTGCCAAAAGCCTTTGCTTCATACGCGTGCTCGGTATCCTGATCGGGGTACAGGATGCGGATGTAGCCTTTCTCCAGCAGCGACTGCAGGCCCTGGCACAACTCCTCGTCGGAGAGCGAGAGCGTGCTGCGCAGATCAGTGTAGGATGCTACAAAGTATAGTTCGTCCAGTATATCGAATTCTGTTTCTGTCATCGGTTCTGTATAGTTCTTCCCTTCCAGCGGTAACGGCCGGCTAAACCCAGCACTGCTGTTACCACCACGTACGGCACGTATACCAGTTGCAACGGCAGCATGTACCAGATGTACCGCCCTTTGCCCAGAAAACTGAGTATACGAGATAAAAATAAGAAATCTGCAGCGAACTTGGCAACTATAGCCCCAATAAAAACCCACACCGGCAAAGCACCCGCTACAGCCATGCAAAGCGCTGCAAAAAGTAACAGGTTAACTATAAACACGATGAGCGCCAGCAATTTTACGTGCCACTGCTGGTAAGCACGCCATTTACTCGCCCACCGTACCCGCTGGCTCAGAAAGCTGAGGAGCGTTTTACGTGCTTCGGTGTAAACTATAGCTTTTGGGTGTTTCAGGAAAAGAATGCTGCCCGGGTATAAGTGGCTGATCTTATGCAGCAGGAATTCGTCGTCGCCGCTGGCAATGCCTTCGTTGCCTGTAAAGCCGTTCACTTCTCTGAAAACCTGTTTGGTATAAGCCAGGTTGGCACCGTTGCACATGTTTGGTTTACCCAAAGCGATAGAAGCTCCCCCAATCCCGATCAGGCTGGCAAACTCCACGAGCTGCATGCGCTCCAGCAAACTATAGGTATTGTAAAAGCTAACCGGCCCGCTGATGAATTTCGGTTGATAAGTTTGGTAAACAAAAGCGTATAGTTGCAGCCATTCAGGTTGAACCCGGCAGTCGCCATCGGTAAATACCAGCAGCTCGCCTTGTGCCAGCTCCACTCCTGCCTGCACAGCTGCCTTTTTGCCGCTTTGTTTAACATAACTATCCAACTCAATACATTTTATAGTTAAAGCGGATGTTTGCCTGTATTCTTCAACTATAGTTCGGGTGCCGTCTTCGGAATGATCATCCACCACAATAACCTCGAACAGCGCTCCCGGGTAGGTTTGTTTTTCCAGGTCCTGCAGCAAGGGTAAAATATGGGCAGCCTCGTTCCGGACCGGAATAATAACGGAGAGCTTTATAGTTGGAGTCCAGCTGGCAGGTACAGTTGGTTCCGGAAGCTTTGCCCACGCTGCCCACCTGCGGAGGATAACCCAACTGTACGCCAGCAGCGAAACGATGAGCAAACCTGCTATCATGCCGCTACTCCCTTCCTGAAAAACCTGAGGCGCAGCACAAAATACAACCCTACCACACTAGGCACAGCAATGTTCAGTAGCCACAAACTCAGGCTGGCGCTCAGCACCTGCAGCCGCTCCTGCCCCAGCAACCCGAACAGGTACATAGCCGACAGTTCCCGCACACCCAGATCAGAAAGCAGGCTAACCGACGGAACGATAGATTTGATAAAAAATGTACCGGATACCCCGCACACGTACTGCAGCGCGCTCAGTTCGACATTAAAAAGTACAAGCAGTAATATAAACTGCAGCAGAAAAACAGCATAGCGGCCCAGCGAGAGCAGCAGCAGTTTTGAGACCTCAGCAGCACTATAGCTTGCCATGATGGCTACATACGACACCAGTTTTCGCAAGGGTTTTATAGCTGAAATTACGGCCACCATTGCCTGCGCATTATATAACAGCAGCAACATAGCTGCAGATATCACCAGCAACAGAAACACCAGGCTCAGCGACACACCGGGGTAATCTGCCCAGAAAAAAGTAACTATAAAGTAGAGCAACCCCACAGAGCCAACTATAACCGTGGCTACCAACTGGCAAAACCTGCCTATAAAAACAGCACCTATGGCCTCCAGGCGCTGTTTACTCTTCAGTTCGAGCACACGACCGGCATAATCGCCCAACCGGTTTGGAGTGATAAAGCCAAGCGTAAGCCCCACCATGACCGAACGGTAAGCCCGCCAGAAAGAGATTGGCTCCAGCTTTTGCCCCAGCAACTGCCACTTTCTGGCTTCAAATCCCCAGTTTACAGGAATGAGCAGTGCGGTAACTATAAACAGCCAGCGCGCCGGGCTTTGCAAAGCCTTCTCAACTATAGTTTGCCAGCTCAGGAAAGTATCGGGTGCGGTAAAGATGGCCTGGTAGAGCAGGTACAGGGTAAGCGCCACTACCAGTAGTTTACCGGAGAGCAAAAGGAACCTTCTGTTAGCAGCAATGTTCAAGATATTGTCTTATTTTTGTAGCCTTATGGTTTACTCTTCTGCGCTTCCGCCTAACAAATTAATTCTTGGCATCGACCCCGGTACCCAGGTCATGGGTTACGGCCTTATCGAAGTTACCGGTTCTAAGGTAAAGGTAGTGCAGTACGGCGTTATTCACCTCAAAAGCTACAGCAACCACGCCATCAAGTTAAAGAAAATTTTCGACCGCATGATACAGCTCATCGACGAGTACCTCCCCGACGAGCTGGCCATTGAGTCGCCTTTCTTTGGCGTGAACGTGCAAAGTATGCTGAAACTTGGCCGCGCCCAGGGAGTTGCCATTGCCGCTGCCCTCTCCCGCGACATTCCGTACGTGGAGTATGCTCCCAAAAAAGTAAAGCAATCTGTTACGGGCAATGGTAACGCCTCTAAAGAGCAGGTAGCTGCTATGCTGGTGCAGATTCTGAAAATCCAATCGGACCCCAAGATGTTTGATGCTACTGATGCGCTGAGTGTTGCGTTGTGCCACCATTACCAGAAGGGGAATAACGCTAAATCCGGTGCCAAGTCCTGGAAGGGGTTTCTGGCTGATAACCCGGATCGTATTGCAGCGAAGTAAGGGTGTTGCTTGCTGCTGAGCTATAGTTTTATAGTTGGCTATAGTTCTATAGTTAACTTTTCTCACAACTTGAACCAAGCCTGGTGTTTCATAGCCTCTTGTATTCCTGGGAGCTCTACTTGCCCTTCGTTTTATAGCTGGCTTGGCTCCCTCACGGCCGGGAGGCCCCGTCTTCGGGCATCGCGCTGCTGCCTTCCTGCTATCCTCCTGCGTCGGATTGCCTGCGGCACCGCAACAAGTCAAAGGCGCTCAACCCAAAGACTGTGATCAGTTCGATAGTTGCTGCTATTGCTATAGTTAGAGAAGCTATAGTTGCATAGCCTTTCTCGTGGTGGTAGTTCTGTAGGGACAGGTCGCGACCTGTCCGCTCTTGGTCTGGAACTATAGAACTATAACTGCAACTATAACCAAAAGCTGCTGGCGCGGGTTTGTAACCCGTGTCTTACAATGATGTTGAGTTTGTAACTCAACTGGACCACAGGGCCAAACTATAGCCATTCATGATAAGGGCTGTAACTATAAAACTATAGCTCTCAACTATAGCAGTGGCTGAAGTTTATTGCTGGCGCGGGTTTGCAACC
>DATBUF010000240.1:0-10585 GCA_036516435.1 Pontibacter sp. | reverse complement strand
AAGAGAACAACCTTTGTAATTATTATAACCTGGAAGAAAATCCGGGCATAACCGGTAAAAAGCAGGCATCCGAAGCCCGTTTTGCTTACCTCGATGATGCTGGTGTAGAAGCACAGCTGATCAGTTTCCGCAGCGATGCCATCTGTAAGCTGACCTTTTACATACCGCAGATGCACTGTAGTTCGTGTATCTGGCTGCTGGAGAACCTGTTTAAGATGAACCCGGGTATTTCAGAATCTACAGTAAATTTCCTGCGCAAAGAAGTATCGCTCACCTATTTTCATCAGAAAACCACCCTGCGCGAAGTCGTAACCCTGCTGGCACGCATTGGGTATGAGCCCGAAATTACCTTAGCCGACACAGACGGTAAAAAAACGACCAAGCCAAACCGCACCATCATCTACAAGCTGGGTATAGCCGCCTTTTGCTTTGGTAACGTAATGTTGCTGGCTTTCCCAGATTACCTGGACTTTACCGAAGGACTGCAGCGTACGTTTGGCTCTTTCTTCGGGTACCTGAGCTTTTTGCTCTCCATTCCGGTGTTTGTTTATAGTGCACGGGGCTTCTTTACCTCGGCCTGGGAGGGCATAAAGCAGCGTATGGTTAACATCGACCTGCCGATTGCCACAGGTTTGCTGGCCCTGTTCCTGACCAGTATTTACCAGGTTGTTACCGCCACCGGCCCGGGCTACTTCGACTCGTTTACCGGCCTGGTGTTCTTTATGCTGATCGGGAAGTACTTTCAGCAGAAAACCTACGATACGCTTTCTTTCGACAGGGACTATACTTCTTACTTCCCGGTTTCGGTAACAGTACTGAAAGAGAATGGTGCTGAAGAGGCTGTAGCAGTGCGTAACCTGAAAGTGGGTGACCGCATCCGTATCCGGAACCAGGAACTGATACCTGCCGATGCCATGCTGCTGCGCGGTCAGGCCATGATCGACTATAGTTTTGTGAGCGGCGAATCTGAGCCGGTAGAGAAAGTGATGGGCGAAGTGATTTACGCCGGTGGCCGCCAGGTAGGTGAAAGCGTGGAGCTGGAAGTGGTGAAAGAAGTATCGCAAGGCTACCTGACACAACTCTGGAATGACAGTATTTTCTCTAAAAACGAAGAGCAAAGCGTGGGCACGTACGCCAATGTGGCTGGTAAGTGGTTTATTATAGTTACGCTTATAGTTGCTGCAGGCTCTCTGGTGTACTGGGTGCCACGCGATATGGAGATGGCTATGAAAG
Organism: Pontibacter sp.; assembly: GCA_036516435.1. Lineage (GTDB taxonomy): Bacteria > Bacteroidota > Bacteroidia > Cytophagales > Hymenobacteraceae > Pontibacter. The sequence goes on along the minus strand of DATBUF010000240.1, from coordinate 9,352 downwards.
CCTTCACATCCGTGCTGATTATTGCCTGCCCTTGTGCCTTGTCGCTGGCTACGCCGTTTGTGCACGGCCACACGCTGCGTGTGTTTGGCAAGAACAAATTCTACCTGAAGAATACGGCTGTAGTGGAAACGCTTGCCAAAATTGATACGGTGGTTTTTGACAAGACCGGTACGCTGACAGAACCAAGTGCCGCCGAACTGAACTATACCGGAAAAGCCCTGACAGCAGCGCAGGAACAAAGTGTAAAGTCTGTTCTGAGTCACTCTACACACCCGCTGAGCCAGCGCATTTTCCAGAGCCTTCCGGGTACAACTATAGCTGTGCAGCACTTCCAGGAGTTTACCGGCAAGGGCTTGGTAGGAGAAGTAAATGGCAGTATAATCAGGCTCGGATCTGCTTCATACATAGGCGTGAAAGCAGATGCTGTTAAAGATACACTTAAAACAATAGTATATGTGTCGGTAGATGGCGTTGTGCTGGGATACTATACCTTTTACAACGTGTACCGCGAAGGCCTGAAGGAGATCCTGCACGACCTGCGCGACATGAAAATAGCTGTACTTTCCGGGGACAATAACCACGAAGAGGCACGCCTGAAAGAGCTGCTGGGGCACGAAGCCGAACTTAACTTTAACCAGAGCCCGGTACAGAAGCTGGAGTACATACAACAGCTGAAAGATAAGCAGCACCAGGTACTGATGGTAGGAGACGGACTGAATGACGCTGGTGCCCTGCGCCAGAGCGATGCCGGCATTGCCCTGACCAACAGCATCACCAACTTTTCACCGTCCTGCGATGCCATTCTGGATGCAACGGCCTTCGACAGGTTGAGCAAGTACCTGCAGTTTTCTAAAACTACCATGCGCATTATCCTGGCTACGTTTGCCGTGTCGCTGGTGTATAACGTGATCGGGCTGACACTGGCTGTACAGGGGCTGTTCTCACCTATAGTTTCGGCTATACTCATGCCGATCAGCTCGCTGAGCGTGATTGTGTTCGCGACACTTTCTGTAAAATTTGCTGCCAAACGCGCCGGCCTTTAATTCCAGATTAATAATTCACTACTCATAATTATTAAGCCATGTACATCATCTTTTTAATGATCGCCATAAGTGTAACAGTTGCAGCCTGCTTCCTGATTGCCTTCTTATGGGCAGTGCGATCCGGTCAATACGACGACGATTATACACCCGCTGTGCGCATGCTCTTCGATAATGAAGTAAAGCCAAAGGATACGAAGAAAACAGAAGGGGCTGGTATAACTGCCTGATAATGCAATTTTGGGTTGTCTGTAGTTAAAGCTATAGTTTAAACTATTGTTTAAGCTTGTTGCTGACGCTGCTGACATCAATCATTTCCTGAACTGACATTCATCATCTTTTAGCGAGCTGCGCTTGCGGAAATTTGTACCCATAGTCCGGAGACTAAAAAACTCAAATAAAACACATACAACACTTAAACAATCGGAGGACACCGCACATGTCAACTAATGTAGCTGAAGTCTTGGAAAATGCGCCCGACAGGGTTGTGCCGAAGGGTACAAACCGGGGTGTGACCGACACTTTCTTTTATGACAATAAGATCGTTCGGGATTTTGGTATAGCCACTGTATTCTGGGGCATAGCCGGTATGCTGATAGGCGTGATCATCGCTTTTCAGCTGGCCAACCCGGATATGAACATGGGCACCCAGTACACCACCTTTGGTCGTGTACGCCCACTGCACACCAATGCCGTAATTTTTGCCTTTGTGGGTAATGCCATCTTTATGGGGGTGTATTACTCGCTGCAGCGCCTGTGTAAAGCCCGCATGTTCAGCGATAAACTGAGCAAGATCCACTTCTGGGGCTGGCAGCTGATCATTGTTTCGGCTGTGCTGACACTTCCGCTGGGGTACACTACCTCTAAAGAATACGCGGAGCTGGAGTGGCCTATTGACATTGCTATTACGCTGATCTGGGTGGTTTTCGGCTGGAACATGTTTGGTACTATAGCCAAGCGCCGCGAGAAGCACATGTACGTAGCCATCTGGTTCTATATTGCTACTTTCTTAACAGTGGCTGTGCTGCACATCGTAAACTCTTACGAATTGCCGGTTAACTTCCTGAAAAGCTACTCTGGTTATGCCGGGGTGCAGGATGCGCTGGTGCAGTGGTGGTATGGGCACAACGCGGTGGCGTTCTTCTTAACCACACCGTTCCTGGGCCTGATGTACTACTTCCTGCCTAAGGCTGCTAACCGCCCGGTATATTCTTACAGATTATCTATCATCCACTTCTGGTCCCTGATCTTTATTTACATCTGGGCCGGTCCGCACCACTTGCTTTATACCTCGTTGCCAGACTGGGCACAGTCGCTGGGTGTTGCGTTCTCTGTGATGCTGATTGCCCCAAGCTGGGGAGGTATGATCAACGGTCTGCTGACACTGCGCGGTGCCTGGGACCAGGTACGTGAGAACCCGATCCTGAAATTTATGGTGGTAGCGATTACTGCCTATGGTATGGCCACCTTTGAAGGGCCGATGCTGTCGCTGAAGAACGTGAACGCTATTGCCCACTTTACCGACTGGATCGTAGCACACGTGCACGTTGGTGCGCTTGGCTGGAACGGCTTCCTGACCTTTGCGATGCTGTACTGGTTATTCCCACGGCTTTACAGAACAGAGCTGTTCTCTAAGAAGATGGCAAACGCCCACTTCTGGTTAGGTACGCTGGGCATCCTGTTCTACGCAGTGCCAATGTACTGGGCCGGCTTTACACAAGGCCTGATGTGGAAGCAGTTCACCGCGGAAGGTACACTACAATACTCTAACTTCCTGGAAACTGTGCTGCAGATTGTGCCAATGTACTACATGCGTGGTATTGGTGGTGTGCTGTACCTGTCAGGTGTGTTTCTGATGGTGTATAACCTGTACAAAACAGCGAAATCAGGTAAACTGGTTGCTAACGAAAAAACAGAGGCTCCTGTAATTGTACCTACCGCTTCTAAAAACGCAGGCCACTGGCACTCCTGGATCGAGAAACGTCCGACACAAATGGCTATCTGGGCAACAGTAGCTATCCTGATCGGTGGTCTGGTAGAGTTTATCCCTGCTTTCGTGATCAAGTCGAACGTGCCAACTATAGCCAGCGTGAAGCCATATACTTCGCTGGAGCTGCAGGGCCGCGACCTGTACATAAAAGAAGGTTGCGTGAACTGTCACACCCAGATGGTAAGACCGTTCAGATCTGAAACAGAGCGCTACGGCGAGTATTCTAAAGCAGGTGAGTTCGTGTACGACCACAACTTCCTGTGGGGCTCTAAACGTACGGGTCCGGATCTGCACAGAGTGGGAGGGAAGTACCCTAATTCATGGCACTACCACCACATGATGGACCCGACCTCTATGTCACCAGGCTCTATTATGCCGGCCTACCCTTGGTTGTTTGAGCAGGACATTGAGCTAAGCTCGACTGAGGCCAAACTTAAGACCCTGAAAAAGCTGGGTGTACCTTACGAAGAAGAGTACATCGCCAATGCAAACGAAGAGCTGATGAAGCAGGCGAATACCATCTCAGCTGATCTGGCCAAAGAAGGTATAGAAGTGAAGCCGGAGAAAGAAATCGTAGCCCTGATTGCTTATCTGCAGCGCCTGGGTACAGATATTAAAGTGAAAGAAGAAGCTCAATAGACAAAAGACTATTTGACAAAAGACAAAAGAAGTTTCACAAGCAGTAGAGAGTCTTTTGTCCTTTGTCAAGCAGTCATAAAATCAAAGAAATATGTACAAGAACGTTTTGCAAGCCATAGACGGCATCGAAATATACCCGCTTATCTCGTTCAGCATCTTCTTCGTGTTCTTTTTGGGGCTTATAGTTTACGTTGCCCTGATGGACAAAAAGTATGTGCAGGTAATGAGTAGCATTGCGTGCGGAGACGAAACCGAAGACACCACTTTTGAAGAAGCAAGACAATGAGCGCTTTAAAAAAACTGATAGCAAAAAGTAGCCTGGCCCTGGTAGCCGGACTGCTGCTGATGGGCACCCCGGCCGCGCAGGCGCAGGATGCAGTTGCCGGTAAGGCTATATTTGAGGGAAATTGTGCGGCCTGCCATAGTATAGATGCTGATGTTGTTGGCCCTGCCCTGAAAGATGCCCACAAGCGCCGCGGCGAAGAGTGGCTGGTGAAGTTTATCAAGAACTCTCAGGAAATGGTGCAGGCTGGCGATAAGGATGCTGTAGCGCTGTTCGAGAAGTTTAACAAGGTACCAATGCCTTCTTTCGGCACCTCCCTGTCAGACGACGATATTAAGAACGTCATTGCTTTTATCACAGCTGAAAGTGAGAAGCCAGCTGCCGTAGCCGAAACACCTGCTACACCGGCAGCTGACCCGAATGCCGCAGTTGCTGACACCGCTGCTGAGGAGGTTGCTTTCCTGGATCTGCCCCCGGTGTTGCTGTTTACGTTCGCTCTGGCGGCAGCCATTATCCTGTTAACCATACTGGTGCTGGTGCTGATGTTCAGCCTGTTCATTCCGATGCTGGGCGACTCTATTCATGATGAAGATTTCCGCAGCTCACTGGCTGGTCGCGTGTTGTTCCTGATGCGTGGTGATGCTACACTGGTTACCGGTAAGGCAAAAGATAACATCCACTCTGAGCACGATTTCGATGGCATTCAGGAGTACGACAACGACCTGCCACCCTGGTGGAAAGCCATGTTCTACGTGACCATTGTATTTGCTGTAGGATACATGCTGCACTACCACGTATTTAAAACAGGTGCGCTGCAGGATGAGGAATATAAAGTAGAGATGGAGGAGGCTGCCATACTAGCCGCGAAAAACGTGGATGACCCCAATGCAGTCACCAACTACGAAGTACTGACAGATGCTGCCGCACTGGAGAATGGTAAGAAGCTGTTTACCCAGAACTGTGCTGCCTGCCACGGCCAGGAAGGACAGGGTACCGTAGGGCCAAACCTGACAGACGAATACTGGCTGCACGGTGGTGATGTGAATGCCATCTTTAAAACAGTGAAGTTTGGTGTTCCGGCTAAAGGCATGGTACCATGGCAGGGTAAACTCACCAAAGACCAGATCCTGGAAGTATCCAGTTACATCCTGAGCTTGCAGGGCACTAACCCAGCCAATGCAAAAGAGCCGCAAGGCGAAAAGATGTAGATCCTTACATGATAAAACAGCAGAACTGCAGGTATCTAACTATAGGTGCCTGCAGTTTTTGTTTAACAGGTGCCTTTGAGAGCAGCTTGCCCGCTGCCCGCCAGCACACAGATCCCGAACTATAGGCATAGCTGATGACAATCACTTTGATATATGACAATGGTCATCTTTTGCCAAGGCATGAATGCTGAATTTTGTACCAGCAGATCAAACGGCCTGCTACATTCTTTTCTAACTCTTTTTACAAATAGGCAGGATTAATATCCGCACAAATTAAACTGCCATGGCGACAAAAATAAAACCAACCGATGAATTTCGGGACCACATCTCAACAGTAGATGAACAGGGTAAACGCGTTTGGGTGTACCCTAAAAAGCCGAAAGGCAAACTATACAACTACCGCAAATATGTAAGCTATCTGCTGCTTACGCTTTTATTTGCAGGGCCCTTCATTAAGATAAACGGCCTGCCGCTGCTTATGCTTAATGTAGTAGAGCGCAAGTTCGTGATCTTCGGTGTGCTGTTCTGGCCGCAGGACTTCTTTATACTGGTGGTGGCTTTTCTGGCACTGGTCGTGTTCATCATCCTCTTTACGGTGGTGTACGGCCGGATTTTCTGTGGGTGGATCTGTCCGCAGACCATCTTCCTGGAAATGGTATTCCGCAGGATTGAATACGCCATAGAAGGAGATTATACCAAACAGCGTGCGCTGAACAAGATGCCCTGGAATACAGAGAAGATCCTGAAGAAAGGCTCCAAAACCGCTGTATTCCTGCTGATCTCCTTTATCATATCCAACCTGTTTCTGGCTTATGTGATCGGTATAGATGAGCTGCAGAAAATAATTGCTGACGGGCCTTTTAACCATGTGGTGGGCTTTGGTACGCTGCTCGCTTTTACGGGTGTTTTTTACTGGGTTTTTGCTTCTTTCAGAGAGCAGGTTTGTACTATAGTTTGCCCTTACGGCCGCTTACAGGGCGTAATGCAGGACAAGAAAACCGTAGTTGTAGCCTATGATTATACCCGCGGCGAACCTCGTGGCAAGCTCAGAAAAGGGCAGGAGCGCACCGAAGGAGACTGTATAGACTGTAACCAGTGCGTGCAGGTTTGCCCGACCGGTATCGACATCCGCAACGGCGCGCAGCAACTGGAGTGTATTAACTGTACCGCCTGTATCGATGCCTGCAACGACATCATGCGCATGATTGACAAGCCGGAAGGCCTGATCCGCTATGAGTCGGAAGAAGCACTGGAAACCGGTAAAAAGTGGACGTTCTTTACGAACAGGGTCATGGGCTATACTGCTGTGCTGGTGATACTGATGACGGCGCTAACAGCCCTGCTGCTTACCCGCGACGAAGCCGAGGCAACTATACTGCGCACACCGGGTCAGTTGTACCAGAAAACAGAGCAGGGGCACATCAAAAACCTCTACAACATTTCTGTCATCAACAAAACCAACCACGACATACCGCTTACGCTGAAGCTGATAGGCAAAGAAGGAACGATAGAAGTAGTGGGCAGCAAGCTTATACTTCCGGCGCAGGGAATAGCGGAAGGAGTTTTCTTTACTGAGATTGCCAAAGAGCACCTGACAGGCATGAACTCCAAAATTGAGATAGGCGTGTACCATGGCGATGAACTGATTACGACCACTGAAACCAAGTTCCTGGGGCCCGCAAATTAGCGATTGACAAAGGGACATCAGGCATTAGCACCTTGCAGCCTGGTCAACTTTTAACAAAAGAAATATCATGAAAACTACAGATAAAAATAAAAGCTTCACCCTCTGGCCTTATATGATTGTGTTGGCAATGGTGTTGTTTATGGGTTACATCGCCATGTTCGTGTACAAAGCCATGAACCAGGATGTAGACCTTGTCAGCAAAGATTATTACCAGCAGGAGGTGCAGTACCAGCAGCAGATCGATAAGGTACGCCGCACACAGGCCCTCGGCGACGTCATGCTGAACTATAACGCAGACCAGCATGCCATTTTGCTGCAGCTACCCGCTACTTACGCAGGCAAAAGCCTGACTGGTACAATCACCCTGTTCCGCCCTTCTGATGACACCATGGATAAGCAGCTGCCCCTGCAACTTGGCCGCGACCAGAGCCAGCTGCTGGAAACCGCCGATCTGCAAAGTGGCCTCTGGAAGGTGCGCGTGGATTTCAGCGATGGCGAAGCAACATACTATACAGAGAAAACCATACAGCTGAAGTAGTCATGATCTGGGCTGGTTTTTTATTCGGATTATTAGGTAGTTTTCATTGTGTCGGGATGTGCGGCCCTATCGCGATGGCGCTACCCTTTGTCGGGAGTTCCGGCTGGCGCTACTATGCCGGCCGGCTCCTGTACAACAGCGGCAGAATTGTAACTTATGCCGCACTCGGCACTTTAGCCGGAGCTTTCGGCGAGTCGCTGCAAATGGCAGGACTACAACAAACCGTTTCCATCGTTTCCGGGGTGCTTATACTTCTACTGTTGGTTTTGCCTGCCATACTTAAAGGTAAATCAGCCAGTATATTAGGCACAGATAAGCTGATGGCCTGGGTGCGCCGCAAACTGGGGTACTACTTTCAGCAAAACTCACTTGGTGCGCTGTTTATGGTTGGCCTACTGAACGGACTGCTACCCTGCGGGTTTGTTTATATTGCCCTGGCGGGTGCTATCAGTGCCCCGGGAGTGGGGGGCGCCATGCTGTATATGGTCCTGTTTGGTTTGGGTACTTTCCCGCTCATGTTCCTGGTATCGCTCTCTGGTAAACTGATCAGCCTGAAAATGCGCAGCATGTTTAACAGAGCCGTACCGTATGTGGGCCTGACACTGGCCATGCTGTTTATAGTTCGCGGGCTTGGCCTTGGTATACCGTACCTGAGCCCAAAAGTGGTTGAGACAGCTGCACACAAAACAGAAATGAGTTGCTGCAAAAAACCGGTAGTAGCTGCTGCCGAATAAGTTATATACTTCCTACAAACTATAAATCCGTAAGCGGCCAGGTGCTGTGCTTACGGATTTATAGTTTATAGTAAGCTATCAGGCCTCTAAACTGACATAAGTCACCGGTGCCGGTGATAGTACTCACTGCACATCCATAGTGTCGGCTTTATTTTTACACCATACTAAAGGGAACAACTATGGGAACGAATCAGATAAAGCACATGCTGGTGCCGGTTAATTTTGAGCAGGAGAGTGAGCAACTGCTGAGATATGCTGGTACACTCGCCAAAACTTTTGGCGCCGAACTGGTTTTACTGCATGCTACAAATACCGAAACACTTACGTTTACCCAGCAAAGCCGATGCCTGCAGGCACTTCGTACACTCGGTGAACGGGTATTGCACTCGCAGCAGCATTGCAGTAGCCCAGATTTTGTCCGCTTTGAGTGTGTGGTGCGTCCCGGGTCGTTGCGTGAGAGCATCAAAGCTGTAGTACAAGACTATAGTATAGACCTGGTGCTAATGGAAGCCAGTCCGGTGCCTGTCGAAGTAGGAGAGCAGTCTAATCATGCGGCATCGGTAATGGAAGTGCTGAGTTGCCCTGTGATGGCTGTACCAGTTACGCTATACCCTGCAAAACCAACCAATATTGTGTTTGCCACTGATTTTACAGACCGCGAGGAGCGGGTGCTGAAACAGATCGCTTCGTTTGCTGCCCAGATAGGGGCAAAGCTCACGATGGTGCAGGTATACCATCCCGAAGAGCGTTCGCAGCGTGTACGCATGAAAGCTGCCATACGCGAAACACAGCAGCTGCTGGCTAACTATGATATTAACTATAGGCTGCTGGAGGAAGAGGATATGCTGGAGGGAATCAGCGAATTTGCTGACAAAGAAGGGGCAGATATGTTGCTGCTCGCCACACAGGATAATTACCTGATGCAGCGCCTGTTCAGCAACACCTATCTTAAAACGATGGCATGCCACACACAAATACCGCTGGTAGTGTTCAGGCAGCTGAAAACCAAGCCTTGTTCCGGCTGCTGTACAAACTGCAGAAGTAAAGCAACAGCACAACCCGCACTGCAGCAAACTATAAGCCTAAGCTGATTTTTACCGGATGATGCTCGCAGGTATCTCTAAACTAAAGTAGCGGAATATGTTGCTCCAGAGAATGATTGAGGAAGGCCTGTTGCGGGGAACGCACATGACTGTAATACCAGGAACCTGCCTTTTCGCGGCCGGTGACCTG
>DATBUF010000239.1:0-3601 GCA_036516435.1 Pontibacter sp. | reverse complement strand
TGAACTATAGATGACATTTCTAGAGACTATACTTAGCGAAATTCTGCAGATTTTTAAGCGGGAGGGCATAGAGGCGAACACAGATGCAGCTATTATACAAAAGCTCGATATCAGGCAGAGTACCTTTCAGGAGCTCTTCTCTGATCGGGCAAACATGGTGTTGCAGGTCGCCTTATTTGATATAGAGCAGCAGCAGAAGGCCCAGGCCGAAATGCTGGCCAAAGCCACCAACCCCGTTGAAGAGATCATGCTGATATTGCAGGATGGGATTAAGAAGATGCAGGAAGTAAACCCGGTGTTTATAGCAGACATGCAACGCTACCCGGAGGCATGGCAGGCCAGCATTAACTACATCAGCAGCAATAACCAGTACGTTAATGCCGAAATCCTGAACAGAGGCATCTTACAGGGGTACTTCCGGAAGGACATTAACCTGCAGCTTGTTACCAAAATCTTGCTTGAGCTGTTCTTTGTGATGGTAAATCCCGCTGTTTTCCCTCCTGCCAAGTATGATTTGTCTGAAGTGTTCCGCAGCATATACCTGTACTATGTGCGCGGCATCTGTACAGATACTGGCGGCAAAATGGCTGAAGAATATTTCTCTAAAAATAACCTGTAAACCAAGAAGGCCCGGAGTTGCATCCGGGCCTTCTTGGTTAAAGTAGTAAACTATAGTTAGCTGATTGAAACGCGCACCTTTTGTGTGTAGGCACGCAGGGCAGTTTTAAAATCAGTGCCGTTGTCGCTCATGTCGTTCAGAATCCAGACAGCGGCCAGTACGTGCGTCAGTTGCTCGCCCTCGTCATCGCCTTCCACTTCAATCGCCAGTGGCTGCTCTTCAACTATAGCCGCTTCGGCAGCCATCAGCTCATCCAGTTTATAGTTCTCTACCAGTTTTTTAATTGCAGGTATCTTCATGGTTGTTAGGCGTCTAGTTTATGGATCAGTTCACGAATGGCCTCCTCTTTGCTGGCAGCTACGGTATCTACCAACTGGCCGTTTTTAAAGATTGCGAAAAATGGCAGGTTGGTAACGCTGGCCAGTTTACGCGCCTCAGGGCTTGTTTCAGCATTCACATCCACAAAAGCTACACCGGCAAAAGCCTCATCATCAGACATACGCTTGAACTTAGGTGAGAACAGGCGGCAGCTACCACACCAATCGGCATAATATTTTACTACCACTTTCTGGTTCGAGTTCAGCACTTCATTAAAATCGTTGTCAGTTGCTACTATAACAGCCATATTTCTTCTATTTGTGATTTAGGTAATTAAGTTATTCCACCTTATTAACTAGTGTCAAAAGTAAATGTTTCAGGCGAGAGTGTGGCTATAGTTGCAATAGATTTAATTTATCCGTTTATAGCTTAAATCTATAATGTTGCCTGTTGTATTTCCGGGTGCGCCTCTGAAACTATACTGAATAGTTTAAAGTTATACCAAAGAACACAGTATGGCGGCAGAATTATAGTTGTGTGGCAAAATGGATTACAAATTCTAGGAGCCAATTTTATATCTTTGCAGCCTAAAACCAGAGAAGCACGATGTTAGATAAGTTAGAAGCCATTAATCAGCGTTTTGAAGAGGTAAGCCAGCTGCTTATCCAGCCGGATGTGGCCAGCGACATGAAGAAATTTAAGGCGCTGAACAAAGAATACAAAGACCTTGACAAAATTGTAGTTGAATATAAGAAGTACCTGAACATCCTGAGCAACATAGACAATGCCAAGCAGGTAATTGCTACCGAAAAGGATGAGGACTTCCGGGAGATGGCCAAAGAAGAGCTGGACACCCTACTTCCGCAGCGCGATGCGATGGAAGAAGTGCTGAAGGAACTGCTTATTCCAAAAGATCCGAATGATAGCAAAGACATCATTATGGAGATTCGTGCGGGCGCTGGTGGCGACGAAGCCTCTATTTTTGCCGGTGACCTTTACCGTATGTACAGCCGTTTTGCTGAAAAGCAGGGCTGGAAAATGGAGCTGATGGATGCAACAGAAGGTACCTCCGGTGGTTACAAAGAAATTATAGTTGGCGTGTCGGGCGAAGACGTATACGGCAAGCTGAAGTTTGAGTCAGGTGTGCACCGCGTACAGCGTGTGCCTGCTACGGAAACGCAGGGCCGTATCCATACATCGGTAGCTTCGGTGGTAGTGCTGCCTGAGGCCGAAGAGTTTGATGTGGAAATCGACATGAACGAGGTGCGTAAAGACCTGTTCTGTTCGTCTGGTCCGGGTGGTCAGTCGGTAAACACTACGTACTCGGCTGTACGATTAACACACCTCCCGACCGGTATTGTGGCTCAGTGCCAGGACCAGAAATCGCAGCTGAAGAACTTCGATAAGGCGTTGGCGGTACTCCGCTCGCGTATTTACGAAGTGGAGCTTGCCAAGAAAAACGAAGCCGAAGGTGCTCAGCGTAAAAGCATGGTAGGCGGTGGCGACCGTTCTGATAAGATCCGCACTTACAACTACCCGCAGGGCCGCGTAACCGACCACCGTATCGGCTACACCGTTTATAACCTGCCAAACGTAATGGATGGCGGCATCGACGATTTTGTGGAAGAACTACGAATTGCTGAAAATGCTGAAAGGCTGAAAGAAGGCGCTACGGCAGAATAATAAAGCAACTGCTTAAGAGTTAGGAGAAGGATGCAGCACAACAACTGCATCCTTTTTCTTTTTAATGGTTAAATTGTTTAATGGCTAAATGGTTAAATGGTTAAATGGTTAAATGGTTAAATTGTTTAATGGTTAAATTGCTGAACTGTTAAAGACTTAGTAAGTATAACCAAGCCCAATAATCCATGCTACATGGATACGAGGAACAATTTAGTAATCCAACAATTACAGAAAGCGAATAACAATCAACCATTAAGCAATTCAACAATTCAACCTTGAAGTACCTGCTTGCCATACTGCCCCTGCTCTGCCTGCTCTCTATAGTTGGCTGCGAGCCTAAAGATGAAGTGCTGACGACGGATCCGGCGGCTGTGCTGTCGTTTTCGCAGGACACGGTGTTGTTTGATACTGTTTTTGTAGTCCAGGGCAGTGTTACCAGGCGGCTGAAAGTATACAACCCCAACAAAAAGGCAGTGCGCATCAGCAACATTACCTTGGCCGGCGCTGAAGCATCTCCCTATCACCTGATCATAAACGGGCAGGAAACTATAGTTCGGAACAACCTGGAGCTGCGCGGGAAAGATAGCCTGTATATTCTGATTAAAGTAAATATCAACCCCAACGATGTAAACCTGCCTTTTCTGGTGGCTGACTCCATCCTTTTCGATACTAATGGGAAGCGGCAAACTATAAAACTGGTAGCCTACGGGCAAAATGCTGTGTTCCACCGGAAAGAAACACTAGGCACCACCACTTGGACCAGCGACTTGCCACATGTGCTTCTGGATACCGTGCTGCTGCGGCAGGGCGCTACGTTAACTATAGACCCCGGGGCGCGCATTTATGCCGGCAGCAAGGGCGTGTTGCTGGTAAATGGTACCCTTAACGTAAAGGGCACGCCAGAAAAACGGGTGGTTTTCAGTGGTTACCGTCGCGAGCCGGCATATGCCCAGGCTCCCGGCCAGTGGGAAGGCATCCGGA
>DATBUF010000238.1:0-7635 GCA_036516435.1 Pontibacter sp. | reverse complement strand
TCCACGTTGTCGTGCAGGAAACGGTTATCGCCTAATATTTCATTATCATCATTCAGGTTAAAACGAGAGATGTTGCGCTCAGAAGAATGTGCCACTGATTCCAGGGCTACATTGCGACGCAGGTAAGCAGGCACCTCCAGTTTTTCCTTTATAGCTTCTGTAGTAATCTCAGAGCTCAATCTGCGTAGGCGCTCACGACGCTCTTCCTGTCTGCGTCTCATCAGTTCACGCTCCTCCAGCTCGCGTGCCGCACGATCATCTACTCTGGGAGCATAGAAGCTGTCGGCTGACTCAGCAGGCGTTCCGAGATCGAAAACGATGCGGTTTGGTTGCTGTGGCTGCTCTACTGGCTTGCGCACAGGCTCATATTGCTGCTGTGGTGCAGGAGCAGGAGCTGGTGCCGGCATTGGCGCTGGTGAAGGAGCCTGTGGAATAGGCGTTGGTGCTACTACCTGCTTAGGAACAAAGGTGGTAACCTCTACTACCTCAGGTCTGGCAGGCTCAGCAACTTCAATTTTTTTTTGGCTCTCCAGGTCGAAAACGGTTTTCTTTGGCTCCATTAAGTTGTCGCCGTTGCTGGCAAAGCCAGTGGCAATTACAGTAACCCGGATGCTCTGACCAAGTGATGAATCTATACCATGGCCGAAGATAACTTCTGCCTCCTGGCCTGCTTTATCCTGGATATACTCAGTGATTTCTGTCAGTTCATCCATTTCAAGCTCAGCCTGCTCGCCAGACATGATAGAAAGAAGGATCTTTTGAGCACCATGAATGTCTGTGTTGTTCAGCAACGGAGAAGAAAGCGCTTCCTCAGCAGCACGCAGGGCACGGCCCTCGCCTTCTGTGATCGCAGAACCCATTACTGCGGCACCAGAATCTTTCATTACTGTTTTCACGTCTTCAAAGTCAACGTTTACTTCAGCAGTTACAGTAATGATCTCGGCGATAGATTTGGCTGCTGTTGTCAGTACGTTGTCTGCCTTTGCAAAAGCCTCACGGATCGTCAGGTTACCGAACATCTCGCGAAGCTTGTCGTTCAGGATCACCAGGATAGTATCGCAGTTTTCACTCAGTTCGCGTACACCGTCTTCAGCAGCCTGCTTTTTCTTACGGCCTTCAAAACCGAAAGGAGCAGTTACGATACCTACAGTCAGGATACCCAGTTCTTTGGCAACTTTTGCTATTACCGGGGCAGCACCTGTACCTGTACCACCACCCATACCGGCCGTGATGAATACCATTTTGGTATCAGCGCTCAGCATTTCGCGGATTTCCTCCTTACTTTCCAGGGCGGCTTGGCGGCCTTTTTCAGGGTTAGCGCCAGCGCCAAGTCCCTCTGTCAGGTTCTGGCCGATGGCGAGCCTTGTAGGTACGCTGCTGCTCTTAAGAGCCTGGGCATCCGTGTTGCATATAATAAACTCAACATCTTTGATGCCTTGGTTATACATATGGTTTACAGCGTTGCTACCACCGCCTCCTACACCGATCACCTTTATGATAGACTTACCGTTGGCTGGTAAGTCGAAAGTGTACATGCTCATGCTTATTTCTCCTGCTCTGTAATGGGTTAATAACTTTGTTTGTTGTTGTCTATATCATCAGATAAGAGGCCTTTGATCATGCTGATGAGGCCGCTTCCCTCTCTTCCGCCTGTTTTCTGAACCGGCTTCTGGTATTCTTTTCTTTCTGGTATTTCTTCCAGCTTCTCGCCCCGCTGGTCCAGCGACTGGTAGCCGGCAAGCACAAGGCCCACACTGGTGGCATACATCGGGCTCTTTACCGCATCGATGCGCGACTTGCCCAGGTGCTCATTCGGATAACCAATTCGGGTATCCATCCCGGAGATGTATTCTACAAGCTGCACCAGGTTCTGTAACTGGGCGCCACCGCCCGTAATCACAATACCTGCTGCCAGGCCGTTTGCATAGCCAGAGCGCACAATCTCGGCATATACCAGCTCCACAATCTCTTCCATTCTTGCCTCAATTATGTAAGCAAGATTTTTCAAAGATATCTCTTTTGGCGTTCTGTCGCGCAATCCTGGTATCGAAACAATCTCATTTTCTGATGCTTCGCCCGCAATGGCCTTTCCAAACTTCACTTTCAGTTGCTCTGCCTGGTTTTGCATCACCATGCAGCCCTGTTTTATGTCGGAAGTTACAATGTTTCCGCCAAACGGTAAAACTGCTGTATGACGAATAATATTGTCTTTGAAGATCGCTATATCTGTAGTACCGCCGCCAATATCCACCAATGCCACACCAGCCTCTTTCTCTTCCTCGCTCAGAACCGACATGCAGGATGCAAGCGGCTCCAGTATAAGCTGATCTACAACAAGACCGGCACGGGTCACACACTTGTTTATATTGCTGATGGCATTAGACTGTGCTGTAATGATGTGGAAGTTCCCCTCCAGGCGCACACCCGACATACCTACCGGGTCTGTAATTCCTTCTTCATAGTCTACCTTGTACTCCTGCGGCATTACGTGGATGATCTCGCTACCCGGAGGCGTTACCAGACGGTACATATCGTTGGTGAGGCGGTCTACATCCCCTACAGTTATTTCCTGATCTGTTACGGCACGCGTAATGCTGCCATTGTGCTGCAGGCTTTTTATATGCTGACCGGCAATACCCACATTCACGATGCCAATGTTGATACCTGATTGCTCTTCTGCCTGGTGCACAGCTTTCCGGATCGCCTCAACCGTTTTATCGATATTGCTTACCATGCCACGCACCACCCCTTCGGATGCAGCCTTGCCCATTCCCAGGATCTCCAGCTTCCCAAACTCGTTTCTCCGACCTACAAGTGCGCAAACTTTGGTTGTGCCAATGTCCAAGCCTACTACTATTTTGTCGTTCTGCATATCTATATATTTATTCGCAAATTATCTGATCTTCGTACTCTATGTTCACTCTTTTATATTTGTCCCAGCCCATAACCGGCAGCACTTTCTTATAAAAGACCATCAACTTCTTAAACTTTTGTTCTGCATTACCGGGTGTGCCAAACTCAATGGTATGGTCGCCAACCTGCGGCAAAAACGAAACTTTACCTTTTCCATCTATGTGCATCTGGGCCAGCTGGGCTCTCCAGAATGCATCGTTCTCAATGAACTGTAACAGGGAAAGGTATTCCTGGCCGGCAGCACTCTGAAAGAACTCCTGATTAAGAGCTTTTAAATTCGCCGATTTGGTTATAGGGATTACACGAGCGGTGTATCTGTCGGAAAGAGGCAGGATGCGCCCTTCTACGTCGATGTATACATCTTGATTTGCTTGTATAATTCTTGCTATAGGCCTGTTCTGTTTTACTTTAACTTTAATATTCCCATCGAGCCCCCGGTATACTTCTGCATTCTGCACAAATTTATGCGCTTCAATGCGTTTTTCAAGGTTCTTCAGGTCAATGTTTTTATTGGCTAAACCCTCAAGATTCCGTTCCCCCTCGCGGGTTAGCAGGCTCTGAATTTCTTTATCCCCAATAAAGTAATTATTGTACTCATTATCAATTTCTATTGACACTTTTTTACAAGTTTTTTCATTTTGCCTTGTTGCCGTAAAACCGGCCAGACTGCCAATAGCTACAATGCTACAACCTGCAAAAATTAAAGATTTTATTTTACTATTCAAGCCCATACTACACTTTTTCTAAAATATTTTTGATAGGCTTTACTAAGGCATCAATATCACCGGCACCTATAGTTGCCAGCACGTCAAAATCAAGGTTCTGAGCCAGATTATCCACAATTTCAGCCTTGCTTATCAACGATTTTGCGGGGCACGAAATCCGCTCCAGCAGCATTTCAGAGCTTACGCCTGGTATAGGTTTTTCGCGCGCCGGGTATATGTCCAGCAAAACTACTTCGTCAGCCTTGCTCAGGCTCTCTGCAAAGCCATCAGCAAAGTCGCGGGTGCGGGTATACAGGTGCGGCTGAAATATCACTTTTATGCGTTTGCCGGGATAGAGTGCCCGCACCGAATTCATGAAAGCTTCGATCTCCTTCGGGTGGTGCGCATAGTCGTCGATGTATACCCTGTTGTTGCCCTCGTATACAAACTCAAAGCGGCGTTTTACACCACTATAGGCCTCCACTGCGCTACGTATCTGCTGCTCAGCAATTTGCAGTACCTGTGCCACCAATATGGCTGCCAGGGCATTCTCCGCATTATGAAATCCTGGCACTCCCAGCTTCAGCGAACCTATGTTACCGAAGGGGCTTACCACGTTAAATTTAAACCATCTACCCGCTATGCTAAGATCCTGGATATGAGCTTCTCCGGCATCAAAACTATAGCTGATCACCTTTACTCCCGGATGCACATGCGCAGTTAAACGCGGGTCTACTTTTTTGTTAAGGAACAGGTAGCCACCAGGCTTAATCTGGCTGATGAACTTCTGGAATGTCCGGATCAGTTCCTCGCCATCGCCGTAGATATCCAGGTGGTCAGGGTCAGCTGAGGTAACTATAGCGATGTCCGGGAACAGCGTCAGAAACGAACGATCGTACTCATCGGCCTCTACAACTACAAGTTCCTGCTCCCGCTCTCCCCTGCTAATTAGCAGGTTAGAGTTGATATTTGTAGCAATCCCTCCCAGGAAAGCCGATGCATCTACACCCGCATGGTGCAGCAGGTGCGTTACCATAGAGGAGGTAGTGGTTTTACCATGTGTACCGGCCACGGCTATAGTATAAGCATCAGCCGTAATGATCCCCAGCACTTCTGAGCGCTTCCTGATAGTATACCCTTGTGCCTTCAGGTAATTCCACTCTGCATGCTCTGCTGGTATAGCCGGGGTAAGAATAACGAGCGTATTTGCTTTATCTTCTAAGATTTCCTGTGGCAGGCGGGCAATGCTGTCTTCGTAGTGCACGCTGATGCCTTCCTGCTCCAGTGCCTGCGTGAGCGGTGTACTGGTTCTGTCGTAGCCCCAAACCGGAAAACCCTTTGCATGGAACCACCGGGCAATAGCACTCATCCCAATGCCACCGATACCTAAAAAGTAGATGTACTTGTAGTCTTCCAGTCTCACTTTATCAATGTTACAAGTTCGTTCACAATATCGGCTGCCGCATGCGGGCGCGCCATTTTCCTGATATTTGCAGCCAGACGCTTCTGCTCCTGCTCTTCCTGCACTAGTTGCAGGGTAGCGGGTATCAGCTTTTGCACCGCTTCTGCATCGCGTACCAGTATCGCCGCTTGTTGCTGCACCAGTGCCATCGCGTTTTTAGTCTGATGATCCTCGGCCACATTTGGGGAGGGAACAAGGATGCTTGGCTTGGCAGCAAGGCAAAGTTCCGAGATCGAGAGCGCTCCGGCCCTGGAAACTACCACATCAGCAGCAGCATAGGCCAGGTCCATACGCTTGATGAAATCGAAAACACGAATGCCTTTATCCGTATAGTTCTGCTCCAGTTCTTTTGCTTCTGTATAAAAGCCCTTGCCAGTCTGCCAGATCAGCTGGTAGCCAGCGGCAGCAACCTGCTCTAACCCTGCAGCTATACTTTTGTTTATAGTTCTGGCACCTAAGCTACCGCCGATCACCAGAATTGTTTTCTTTTCAGAGGTCAGGCCAAAGTGCAGCAGTGCTTCCCTCCTTTTCTCCGTTACATCCAGGATATCCTGCCGCACCGGGTTACCGGTAACTATGAGCTTATCTGCCGGAAAGAATTTCTCCATCTGCTCGTAAGCCACGCATACTTTATCTACCCGCTTAGCCAGCAGCTTATTGGTAATACCGGCATAAGAGTTCTGCTCCTGTATCAGCGACGGGATACCGCGCGACGTAGCAGCATACAATAATGGCCCGCTGGCATACCCCCCTACACCTACCACGGCATCCGGCTTAAACTCTTTAATGATCTTGTGCGAAGCCCGTACACTCGATAGCACTTTGAGCGGGAATGACAGGTTGTCCAGCGTTAGTCTGCGCTGCAACCCGCTTATCCAGAGCCCCACAATTTTATAGCCTGCTTCCGGTACCCGTATCATTTCCATACGACCTTTGGCACCCACAAACAGGATTTCAGAATCAGGGCTGATGGCTTTGATCTGGTTGGCAATGGCCACAGCCGGATAAATGTGCCCGCCGGTGCCGCCGCCACTGATGATGATGCGATATGGTCTGTATGTGCTAGGCATTTACCGGAATTTTGGCGTTTATATCTTTGGCACCCACGGCAGCGCGGGTAACTTCACTGTCTGTTCTGCTCACGCTAAGTATAATTCCCAGCGATATACCTGTAAAAATCAGGGAGGTACCACCCATACTCAGTAAGGGCAAAGGCAAACCTGTGATCGGCCCCAGGCCAACGGCAACCCCCATGTTGATCATGCCCTGAATAACCAAACTGAAACTCAGACCAGCTGACAGCAGACCACCGAAAGCACCGGTACTGTTTACCACCGTTACCATGCCCCGGTAAAGGAGCGCCAGGTACAGGAACAGCACCGCAGCACCACCCCATAAGCCATATTCTTCAATTATGATCGCAAAAATAAAGTCAGAGTAAGGGTGAGGCAGAATATCACGTTGGTCGCTGTTGCCCGGCCCCTTGCCCACTACACCACCGGTAGCAATGGCAATGTAAGACTGCTCTAACTGAAACGGCGTTTCCGATTTATCCAGGAATGCCTCCACACGGCTGACCGCTGTGCCCAGACGTTGCCCAATAGCCAATGCACCGCCCCCAACTATAATTACGATGAAGAATACCGTCATCAGGTACTTGAACGGTACGCGCCCAATAAACATGAGCAGCATACACGTTGCAAAAAGCAAAATGGCAGTGGATGTATTGGTCAGAGCGATCAGAGCGCAGATCGAAACCGTCCAGATAAGCATGGGCACCAGTGTTTTGCGCCAGTCTTTTACCTGCAGCTGTACTTTAGCCAGCATACTTGCCAGGTAAGAAATCAGGGCCAGCTTCGCCAAATCCGAAGGCTGAAATGTCTGGTTTATAACGGGTATCGTGATCCAGCGGGAGGCATCATTAATATTAGAGCCCCAGAAGAAAGCAAACAACAGGAGCGGCACCGAAATTATAAGCGCCACCAGCGACAGCCTGGAGTAGTAGCGATAGTTGATTTTATGGGCAGCCCACATAAACCCTAACCCCATCAGGATCAGGGAAGAGTGCTTTAGCAGGAAGTACTCGGTATTCCCTTCATAGGATTTGTAGGCCAGCGTACCAGTGGCAGAATACACCACGGCCACGCTTATCAGCGAGAACATCAGGACAATCACCCACAAGATGGGATCTCCCTGCAGGTTTTTCTGTAACCACTGCTTTACCATACCCTTTGGCTAAAAATTGTTACGTCTACTTCTTTAAAACTATCTTCTCTACTGCCTCCTTAAAGCGCTCGCCCCGGTGTTCGTAGTTGTCGAACAGATCGAAACTGGCACAAGCCGGTGAGAGCAGCACCACATCGCCTGGCACTGCCAGTAATTTGGCCATGCGCACAGCATACTCTATCGAATCTGTCTCGGCTATAATCGGAACCACTTTGTTAAATGAGCGCTCCAGTTTCTTGTTATCCTTGCCCAGGCAGATTAATACCTTTACTTTTTCGCGGGCTAATGGCTCCAGCGTACTATAGTCGTTGCCTTTGTCCACGCCACCGG